>DASWEH010000161.1:0-3217 GCA_036394895.1 Anaerolineales bacterium | reverse complement strand
ATGGGGGATTTAGCTGGGCGCGCTCCCTGCCCCCGGATTCTTTGTATGTACCCAGCGTCATCCCAGGGTTTTCAGCGAAACGTGTCGGCTACCCTGACACTACTTATATCCCTCAAGAAGATGGAAAAACCTTTGGTGAGCAATGGACTTCTGCACTTGATGCTGGCATAGAGCCAGCCTTAGTCACGGTCACTTCTTTCAATGAGTGGCATGAAGGCAGCATGATCGAACCTCCTCAATTTGGGCTCAACGATGGGAATGGTTACACTTATGCGGATTTTGGTACACTTCCCGCAGAAGGTTATTTGACTTTAACCCATGATTGGATTGACAAATATCTTGTAATGACCTGGCCTTCCGCCTATCGTGCACGGATCCAGATTTCTACTACCTCAGATTGGACAACACTCAATTCCGTTAGCGGCGGGGCGTGGATCAGACCGGAGCGCGTCTCAGCGAGTGACTCAGCCACGACAGCAGGCATGGAAGCTGGAGATCGATTTGTCCTCACACAATCTCTCGCAGATGCAAATGCAGGCAAAGAAGTCGAAATGACCTGGGATGTGATGCTCACAAATTTAGTAGCAGATCAGGATCTCATTCTGCAAATCGATCGCGGCAACATTGGCAAATCACAAGTGACGATCTATAACTATACAGGTTCGACGCCAGTTGAGGTAAAGACTTTCGAATGGGATCAAGTCACAGGGGATCGCAACAGCCATCCAATAACGGTCCCCGCGGAACTGTTGATGAACTCGAATCCGTAAGGTGAATTTCATGAATAACCAAATCAATTCCCGGCAGCGCAATTTTGTCGTTGGTCTGATCATTATCGGGCTGATGATCATCGGTTTTTTCGGTTTGCGCACCGCGCGCGCCTTCAGGCAATTTCACGGACACCGTCCACCACCTCCCTTCAGTGAGCATGTTGAAACAGATGTGGAATTGATCCGTGACTGGATGACGGTTCCTTTTATTTCAAGAATGTATCATGTGCCGCCGCCAGTCCTTTTTGATGCGCTGGAAATTCCTGAACACGGGAACAAGGAAAAGGGCCTCAAACAGTTGAATGAAGAATATTACCCTCAGGCTCAAGGAATCGTTTTGGAAAAGATCAAAACAACCATTCTGGCAAACCAGCCGCAACAAATCCAGACAAACCCAGAGACACCGGTTGTTTCAACCGTACCAGCCACTCCATAAATTACACGTATATGTCCGATTTTCTGCTGACCCAAATCATTAATTATGGTGCTCCGTTGTTCGCCTTGTTTTTATGTCTGGGCGCGCTTGGGATTCCGGTAGGAGCATCCGTCCTTGTGATCGCCGCGGGTGCTTTTTCACAGCAAGGCATTTTGGACTGGCCCTTGACAGCCACTCTTGGACTCATTGGCGCAGTCCTTGGGGATGCAATCAGTTTCGGGATTGGGTTCTACGCGAAACATTGGGTGGATGATCGCTTCGGAAGATCCTCAACCTGGAGAAACGCACAGAAATCGTTCGACTCGCGCGCCGGACTTGCAATCTACCTCACCCGCTTCTTGATCACAGCCTTAGCCGTTCCCATCAATTTGATCGCCGGAGGGAGTGGGATCAAATTTCGGCGCTTCATGGCGTATGACTCGCTCGGAGAATTCACCTGGATCATTTTGTACGGGGGGCTTGGCTATCTCTTCGGCAGCCAATGGGAGCTTGTCAGTGACTTCATCAGTAACTTTGGTGGCTTGATCCTGGGCGTTGTCGTGCTTGGCGTTGGCGTTTGGTTGGGGCTACGAAGAAGACGAAGTATTGAAAGCGAAAGTAGGAATGAAAAAATCCCTGAGATGTAAAAACTCAGGGATTTGCATATATCTCAACTTATGCAGAACGTCCCGAAGGTTCCCGCAATTTGGGCATGCTTTCTACCAAAACCTTCGGGACGGTGCGTAATATCAGTTATTACTTCTCTTCGCGCCCCATTACATCCATTACCGCTACAGAAGCGATCTGCACAATGGCATTGACATCGTCACCGGTCTGCAACACATGGACCGGCGCACCCATACCCAGCAGGATTGGTCCGATCGCTTTGGCTTTGCCTAAGCGAGCCAGCAATTTGTAAGCGATATTGGCAGATTCAAGGGATGGGAAAACCAGCACATTCGCATCTTTTACCGCGCTGAACGGATACCGATTCTCAATAATGTCCGCCACAACGGCCGTATCTGCTTGCATCTCTCCGTCCACTTTAATGTCCGGGCGGTGGGATTTCGTCAGTTCAACGGCACGGCGCACTTTGTCCGAGAGCGGATGTGGGGTCGAGCCAAAGTTCGAGAAGGAGAGGAATGCCACGCGTGGATCAATTTCCAGGCGCTTTGCAAAGTCGGCTGCGAGCGAGGCGATCTCGGCCAGGTCTTCGGCTGTCGGTTCGATATTGACCGTCGCATCCGTAAACAGATAGACCTGATCTTCCACAATCATAATATACACACCCGCCGCACGGGTGGCGCCCTGCGCCGTATGGTGGATCTGCAAGGACGGGCGGATTACTTCAGGATAATCGTACGTGAGACCGGAGATGAAGGCATCTGCATCACCCATCTTAACCATCATTGATCCCAAAATATTCGGCTCTCGAACCTTCTTGACCGCATCGTTCATCGTCATTCCTTTGCGGTTTCGCAATTCATAATACGCCAAAGCATATTTCGAGGCGCTTTCAAAGTTTGCATTATCTACAATCTGAGGCATAAAACTGAGGCCCAGTAGATTAAGCTGCTGTTCGATCACTTTCGGACTACCAATCAATACCGGTGTAGCAATCCCTTCTTCCTTGATTTGATAGGCAGCGCGGATTACCTTCTGCTCTTCGCCTTCCGCAAAGGCAATCCGTTTGGTGCCTCCTGAAGAGCGCGCTTTGTTCTGGAAGAAATATCGTACCTGCTCGCCCTTGCCCTGACGATACGCCAACTGTTCGCGATATTCATCGATATCGATCGTCTTGCGGGCGACACCGGTCTCCATCCCCATCCCGGCAACGGCAGGTGCTTCCCAGAGCAACACACGCGGGTCGAGCGGTTTCGGGATGATATATTCGCGTCCAAACTTGATGCTCTCGCCGCCATAGGCACGGATGACGGAATCAGGTACATCTTCTTTTGCAAGAGCGGCAAGCGCCTTCGAAGCCGCGAACTTCATCTCATCGTTAATTGCCTTTGCCCGTACGTCCAACGCG
>DASWEH010000160.1:0-7352 GCA_036394895.1 Anaerolineales bacterium | reverse complement strand
GCCATATGTACTAGGAATGTTATCTACAGACATAGTGGGGAAAAATATTGAAGGCTATGAATCCAAGAATGAAATTAAGCTTGAAGATGAAACAAGTGTGGTCAGAATCATTACAAGCTTAATCCAAGATGTTGAAACCGGAGAAATTTGCTTTCTTATAGACAGTGACTTTTTCACAACTACTAAAACCCAAGTTGATGAAGTAGTAAACAAACTTGATTACTTCAATATGCGTGGATCAAGATTAATCCAGTGGTGCATTACCGAAAAATTGCATGAAGCAATGGAGCCTCAAAATATATGATAGGCTATCTTCAAGAGACAGAGTCTAAAATAGTTTTTTCAGTACCATATGCCGAAAGAAACGAGAACGAGACTTTTGGCTTAAAGTCTAGGCTATACTTATTTTCTCCGTCAGAAAATAGACTTGTAAAATCTGCACTCCAAACAATACGAGATACCACCAACAAAAAAATTGCAGATGAATCTCGAAATCTCTTGTTGCTAATCCAAAAAATTGTAGTTTCTTTGCAACACCTCAATTTTGACATAGCATACCTACCACCGCTAACTTCAGTTAATGTCGAAGATAACTCTGTATTAATTGAATGGACGTTTAGAGACTTTCGTATTGGTTTTACTATTGAAGATAACCGAGAAGATTCAGGTTGGTATTTAGTATCAAATAGAAAATTAGGTGAGATTCTAGCTTCCGGTAGCATTGCCAATATAGATCTAGAAAAACACTTATTGTGGTTGCTTAACTTTGTCTTTTCACATTCTCAATAATTATTTATATGGATTTCCCTGTTAATTGTCTTAAAGGAATTCCTAATAGCAGCTTTATTAATGAGGAAGGATTCGTACTTCCTCATTTGTTTTACTTTCCGTCACAACCCCGAGATGAAAACTGGAAAGAGCAATCAATTAACTGGGAAGATGATGAAGGCTGTTTACAATTGACTCTGAATCAACGAAGGGAAGATGGAGAATTCCAATTCCAAGTAGGTGTTGCAGTTATTCCAACAGAAGAAGTAAATAGACTTTGCCGTCGTCCTAGCGTTCATAACTTTCTATCTTACGAACGCCAACCGATCACAGACAATCCCTATCATGGCAATCTTTTACTGCATAAAAATGCTTCTAATGTTTTAATGAAAGCAATAGCTGCTGGTTTAGCCCTGGCTGTATCTGAGCCGAAGCTAAGGTAATCCGGGATGCTTAGCCTATTACAGAAACAATATGAATGTAATTTCTCTATCATCTCTCCCCGTCTCGTGGCGGGTTTTTGATTTAAATCATGCGGCATGAAAATGCAAGGTGAATCATCCGACAACAATTTGAATATAAATAATAGTTCTTGGCTTACAGTATTGAAAAACGCAGCGAGGCTATCCCGACATTCCGGCTATACTTCCTGTGTCGCGCAGGAATGATATACTAAATTCGATTCCTATCGTTACTCTTTAGCCGTACTACGGAAGGACAAACTTACATGGTCTACATCAATCTTCGCCTCAATGTTGCTGATTACGACAAGTGGCGCGCTGGCTTCGATGCCAATGAGGCCAATCGCAAGTCCGCTGGTTCCACAGGTGTCAATCAGTTTTATCGCGATGTGGAGAATCCCAACAACGTTACTCTGGTGCTTGAATGGGACGAAGCGAGTAAGGCACAAGCTTTCCTGAACGATCCGCACACGAAGGCCTCCATGGATGAGGCCGGTGTCACCGGGCGACCGATGGTCGTGGCGGTCCAGACGAAGGCATAACAATGTCAACCCGCCTCACGGCGGGTTTTGATTTGGACTTACTCGCCCCCCTCTTAAAGCGAGAGTATACACTCCGCTTCCCTGCTATAATTGGGCTTAAGCAAGGAGCAAATTATGGTTACGCCTGCTGTAAATACCATTATTAAGATGATCGAGCAATTGCCCGAATCAGACCAAGAGAGGGTTGCTGAGCACCTGCGCGAGTATCTTGCTGAGCTTGACGATGACGAAAAATGGGATGAAGCTTTTGCAAAGTCACAAGATAAGCTTATCTATGCTGCTCGTGAAGCACGCAAACAGATTGCGGAAGGAAAGTCTGAGCCAATGGATTTCGATAAGTTATGAAATCCGTCACTCTACCGTCATTTTGGGAGTCATATAAGAAATTAGATGAGACGGTAAAGCGCAGAGCTAGAAAAGCCTTTGTACTTTGGAATGAAAATCCTTTTCATCCATCCCTGCATTTTAAGTGCATTAATTCGGAAGAGGAAATCTGGTCAGTGAGAATCACACTCAATTATCCTGCTGTGGGTGTGCTCGCTGGAGAAGTAGTCACTTGGTTTTGGATTGGTAGTCACAAAGAATATGAAAGATACTTCTAAGATCGCCCCGCATCGCGGCGGGGCTTTGATTTAAATCATGCGGCACGAAAACGCAATGTCAATCATCCGCTAACCGATTAGAATACAAGTCAACTTTAGTCGTGAACTTTACTGGTTTTCAAGGAGCACGCGATGGAACGAAAAACACAAACAGGTTATTTGGTACTTGCTGATATTTCCGGCTATACCTCCTTTGTCGCGCAGACCGAAATCGAACACGCGGATTTCGCCCTCTCCCACTTACTGGAAACTATCGTGGAAAACTTGAGCATTCAGCTGACCATTTCCAAATTGGAGGGCGATGCCGTCTTTGCCTACGTTGATGAAAGCAAGCTGCAGGAAGGCAAGTCCTTGCTGGAATTGATCGACCTTACTTACCTGGCATTTCGAGATATGGCATTGGCCTTATACGAGCAGGCAAATTGTCCTTGCCGGGCATGCAAGTCTGTCCCCAGCTTGGATCTGAAATTCATCCTGCATCACGGCGATTTCATTGTCCAGCAGGTGGCGGGGATCAAGGACTTGTTGGGGACGGATGTCAATCTCATCCACAGGCTCGCGAAGAACCACGTCGCTGAGTCTATGGGCTGGAAGGGGTATGCACTTTTCACGAACCAGGGACTGGAACGTATGCAGAATGACAAAGCATCTTTTGTCCAGCAGACCGAGTCCTATGAACATCTCGGAGAGGTGAAAACATACGTCAGGGATATGCATGTCCGTTATGATGCGATGAAATCTTCCTGAAATATTACTGCTCACGACGTGTCCCCGGCGGCGATGGCTAAGGAAAACCAGCGCCGTCCCACACGCTTCGCGTGCTTCGCAAGGGACGGCGCTGAGAGCGTTGGTTGAATGAAAGCTTCCTAATCTCTTCCTTCCTCATCGGAGGAGTGTGCATCCTGTCTCACAGTGGGTTTTTATGGGCATTCCAACAAACAAGCCAGCTATAATCAATTCAATATCATGGCCAATTGCTTTGAAGAGAAAAATAAAAACTATGGAACCGAATCTGCAAGCGCAGTTCACTGAGATCGATCTCCTGACGGGATGCTGGAATCTGGTCAGCTTTACGAAGGGCATCCAAGATAATTTTGGCAACAAAGAATTAAATCCCATGACCCTGATTGGGATCGATGTCCATCAACTCCGGCGCGTCAACCGGACGCATGGGTTTGAACGCGGCGATCAATTGCTGCGCTGGCTGGGCATTGCCTTGCGAGATGAAATGGGGAACACGGTTTATCGCATTGCAGGCGAAGCGTTTGTCATTGTCCTGACTGGGGATTCCCGGGCGACTCATGATCACCGGTCGAGGGATCTTTTTGAGCGTCTGAACGATCAGGCGCAGCAACTCAGTATGGAAATCCCCGTGGTCACAATGGCGGTCATCCATTTTGCGGCGGACACACCCCTGAATACCGCACTGGTCTGGAAAAACCTGAATGAACCAATGGAATCGATCGATGGGATTGAACCCTTCAAAATTTTCGATGCAGAACCGCTGGAAGATAACCCGGCAATGATCCGAGCCATTGAATTGATGGCAGAGCGGATTTTCTCGCTTGGCTATATGTTAAATGTTACGTTCAGGCTGGCATATACCGATCCGGTTGCTAATTTGCCGAACCTGATCGCCACACGCCGCAAACTGGATTTGACCCTGGCGGAAGCGACGTCAAAACAACACGGGTTTAGCCTATTCCTGATCGATGGAGATGATCTGAAGCGCTACAACATGGTCAGTTATGCGGCAGGCGATACACTGATCAGCCAAATTGGTTCTGTCTTGATGACGGCCATCCGTCCCGACGATTTTGTCGGCAGATGGCGCTTTGGGGATGAGTTCATCATCATCCTGCCGCATACCAGTATCAAAGAGGCAACCAGCATCGCAGATAGAGTCCGCACGGCAATAGAAGAAACCTCGAAGGACTGGATGTTTCCGATCACGGTTTCGATTGGAGTTGTTGAGTATCCCATCCATGGAAGCACGGTTGACGAATTGGTCAGCAATGCTGAACAGGCGCTGAAGGTCGCGAAAAAATCGGGAAAGAATAGAACGGTCCTGGCTGAATAATTGGCGGACAGTGCCGGGGCAGTCCCGGCGCTTTTCGAGAGCGCGATAAACTCCTATCTTCCTATTGTATTTGCCTCAATTTGGATATATCATATCTATCATTATTGTAGGCAAGCGACAAGTAGAACGATCACGGGGAGCAACACCCAGAAGAAAAGCGAGACTGAGAAATGAAAAATGAACCTGCATCCACCGCATCGCAATCACAGAATGGGAAACGATTCGGCAAAGCGATCGTCATGGGCGCCAGCATCGCCGGGCTATGGACGGCGCGTGCCTTGATCGATCATTTTGAAGAGGTGTTCGTGCTTGAGCGTGACCACCTGCCGGAAGGACCAGAGTTTCGTTCGGGGGCGCCACAGGTCCGTCAGTATCATGGGCTATTAGAGTCTGGTTTAAAGCAGTTGCAGGCTTGGTTCCCGGGACTGGATCAAGAATTGATTGAGGCGGGTGCCGTGTCTTATGATGTGACCAACGACGTGCACCTGCGCATCCGCAATCGCTGGTATCCGCGCTTTCCCTCCGGTAATATCCTGCTGAGTTGCAGCCGGCTTTTACTGGAATCAAGCATCCGGTGTAGACTGCGCCAAAATCCGTGCATCCGTTTTATTGAAGGTGTGGAGGTAGTTGGGCTGGAAAGCGATACGGAGAAACGCCGCGTGATCGGTGTTCGGATTCGAAACCGCCGCAGCGGATCAGAGGGTAGGGAAGATAATCCTGTCCTCACAGCTGATCTCGTGGTCGACGCGCTGGGACGCCGTTCGCAAACCCCCGAATGGCTGGTGGAAATGGGTTACCCCCCTCCCCAAGAAACTGAAGTCAATAGTTTCCTTGGCTACGTCACCCGAAGATACAAGCGTAAGCCAAATACGCCAATGATCTTAGTCGGAGCTACTCCCCCGGACGATCCGTATGGCGGGCTGGTCTTCCCGGAAGAGAACGACACCATGGTCTCTCTGGTCGCGGGCTATAACAAGCATTATCCGCCCACCGATCCTCTGGAATTTGATGCTTTTGTACATCACCTGGGTCCCGAATTTGAGGAAGCACTCAAAGGCGCCGAGCCGATCTCACAGCCTTTTGGTTATCGCGGTACCTCCAGCCGCTGGCGTCACTACGAACAACTGGAACGCTGGCCCGAGCGCTTTGTTGTGTTGGGCGATGCTTTCTGTGGTTTTAATCCGATCTATGGGCAGGGGATGTCGGTGGCGGCCATGTCCGCGGCAGCGCTGGCTGAGCGTGTCAAGCAGAGCAATGGCAGCTTGGATGGTGTGGCACAGTCCACCTTACGCGAGATCAGCAAAATTACAGAGGGTGTCTGGCTGCTGGCAACCAGCGCCGATCTTGAATGGCCAGGGACAGAGGGAGGTCCGCTCGGGGAGGGTCCTGCCGACCGCTTTGGACGCTGGTACATAAATCATTTGTTGGATGCTACGGCGTTTGATAAGACAATACGGCTTCAGTTCAATGCGGTCAGCCAGTTGGTCAAACCAAGCGCGGCACTCTTTGCTCCCGGAATTTTCTTACGAGTGCTGAAACATATCCTTCTGAAAAAGCGTCGGTGAACTGAAAGACGTTCATTTGGAAGTGTCCGGGTCGATGCTATCCAACGGAACTTTCAAAGTTTCGTTGCCAGAACTATCATAACAACTGCAAGTTCGATCGCCGGAGTTTTGCGGAGGCATACCGCTGCCAGAATATCCATGCTTGGTGCAAAACTCACTGCACAGTACGCTATCTGATTTCGGTCCCAGATTTCCCACACTCCACTGCTGGAAGACCATAAGCAGGATGAACATGAGTGTCAGTCCTGCCGAGATCAGAATATGATTCCTGTTTAACAAAGGATCTGTTTCCAGTTTCTTTCCAACAAGATAACCAAGAGTTATGAAGCCAACCCATAACACTCCGAAGACCACCACAAACAAGGTGGAGATCATTGTTTCGCTTGAAGCGGGCCAGGAATTGTCACCGAAAACATACAGCCAAAGAATTCCGGCGAAAGCCGCGAACACAAAAATGGAGATGATCCCGGCAACAAACAATCCTGGTATTCCAAACAACAATGAGTAAAGATATCTTTTTTTCATGGCACCTCTTGAAGATCTATTTCATTGTAAAGTATCCCAGAATTTTTGTTATGGCTCTGTAGGAGGGATTGGTGAGAGAAGATTACGCCCTACACAGAAGTAAGTCATCTTGTTCCTTATTCCTTGTGCCAGTGACCGCCCGTTAATTCAGCAATCTCGAAAAATCACAAATCATCGATAATATCCGAGTAGAGGAGAATGCCCCACCCAAAGGTGGGGTTTTTCCTGCTACCAGTACGGCCCTAACCTTCTTATGATTGTATGGATGCAAGAATCAACTGAATATGCTCAAGAGCCAAGACATTCCGTCTGCGCTCAGGAAGGAGAAAAATGGATACATCTAACACCACTATGCTCATTCTAGTGGCTGTCATTTTCCTGATTGTGGGAGGTCTCATCGGGATGGCCTTAATGCGCGTGCAACGGACAAGACGCTTAAAGGAGCGATTTGGACCCGAATATGAACGTACGGTTAATGAAATCGGAGACAAACGTCAGGCTGAAAACGAGTTGGACGCACGTCTTGCTCATGTGAACACACTCAAGATCCGTCCGCTCACGGCCGAGGAAGTGAATCGCTACACGCTCGAATGGCAGAACACGCAAACAGAGTTTGTCGATGAGCCACTGTCTGCGCTGCAAAAGGCTGACCGTCTCATTCGAGATGTGATGAAAGCCAGGGGGTATCCGGTGGAAGATTTCGAGCAGCGAGCTGCCGACATCTCAGTGGACTACCCTGAATTGGTCAGCGATTATCGAGGCTTACATCTTATTGCTATCAAAGAGAAAGATGAAGAAGTAAGTACAGA
>DASWEH010000159.1:0-7031 GCA_036394895.1 Anaerolineales bacterium | reverse complement strand
GTCACAGAAGTATAATCAACGGCTATGACAAGGGTTCAAAAAATCACCCTTGGCGTTTTATCCGTCATCACTTGTAGTATCTGGCTGATGCTTCTCTCTATCGCGTCCCAAGTGGTGCAGTCCTGGGGCCAACAGCCGCTGGGACCCACGCTGGGATACCCAACCCAATTGCAGCTTCCCGCCACGTGGACGGCGTCGCCAGCCCCCTCACAGCCAAGGACTACCGCCACGCTTATCCCTACGTTAATGTTCGAGACGGAGACCCCTGCCTCGCCGTTCCTGGCCTGCAACGACTTGCCGACCATGATCGTTTTGGCGATTGGGACCGACGTGCGTCCCGGCGAGCATCGTTACGGGCTGACAGACGTGATGCGCACGGTTCGGGTGGATTTCCGGGCGCAGCGCGTCACAGCGTTGGAGTTTCCCCGCGACCTGTGGGTGAAGATTCCCGAGATCGAGCGCAACTTGAAAACGGACCATCAAAAGCTCAACACTGCCTATGCCTATGGGCAGCCCGATTATGGACCAAGCCTTTTGGCGCACACCCTCGATCTGAATTTCGGCTTGAACGTCGACCATTATATTGTCGCCAATATGAACGTCTTTGCGGAGGCGGTGGACGCGCTGGGCGGACTCGATGTTACGCTGCCCGAAGGTGGCATCGACGGGCGTACCTCCACCGACCGCAGCGCGCGACTGGTCTTCCCGGGAGGTCCGCAGCATCTCAACGGCGAGCAAGCCCTGACTCTGGCGCGCATGCGCACCGTAAGCGTCTTTGAGCGCGCTAAGCATCAAAATATGGTCATGTGCGCCTTACGAAAAAAGATAGAGAGCCCCGAGACGGTTCTCCGGCTGCCAGCCATCATCAATTCCTTTATGAAAAATATCCAGACCGATCTTACGCCTGAACAGATCAGCCAGCTGGCTTGCCTGGGTACGCAAATGCCGCGCAGCAACATCCTGTTCACTTCTTTTCCGCTCAAACTCTTCAAGTCGGCTGAGGTGTATGATCCGGTGCTCGAGCAGGATGTTTTTATCTGGGAGGCGAACTTTGACACGCTGCGCAGCTACGTCTCCGAATTCCAAGAGGGCACCTGGCCTTCCTCCTCGCCTTCCGGGCCGCCAGAACCGGAGACCAGCCGCTGCGAATAAGCGCAGTCCGGAGGAACAAATTGGCATAATACGTAGCTACTGAGCATAGCGTGCAAGCAGATAGACACAAAAACCGGACGAAGGGTAACCTCGTCCGGTTTTTGTTTTCTCGAACATCTGTGCTATAATCCTCTCACCCAATTCTAATCTGACAGCATTGAACCAGCTATTCGAGAAGTAGCTTTATAGAGAACACTCCGATTTAAACCTAAGGAGAATATCATGCGCAAACTGATTGTCAGCAACTTTGTCACATTAGACGGCTTATACGAAGGGAAGGATAAAAGTATCAACTCACTATTTGACTACTACCATGAGGACTATCATGGTGACGATAGCTTTGATTTTTATAATGCTGAACGGTTGCGTGCAGCCGATTTCCTGTTATTGAGTCGCAATTCATTTTTGGGCAACAAGGAGTATTGGACGGGTGTACCCAGTAACCCCAATGCCACCGCTATCAGACGTGAGACTGCCGGGCTTTTCAAGTCCATTGAAAAAATCGTTATTTCGGATAAGCTGACCCGTGCGGAGTTAGCGCCTTGGGACAATACGCGCATCATCAAACGAGCGGATGCGTACAAGGAGATTGCTGCGCTCAAACAGCAAACCGGCAAAGACATCTTGGTGCTCTTGAGCCGCCTGCTCTGGAATGACCTGCTGGTTCATGATCTGGTGGACGAACTGCACCTTACTTTTTTCCCATTGATCGGAGGTGTGGGTACGCCGATCTTCGAGGGTCGTCCGCCAGTATCACTCAAGCTGATCGACACACGCACATGGCAAGGCTCAGGCAATATTCTCACCCGTTGGGAAGTTAGTCGCGCGAAGTTGTAAATCGCACTGTGATTCGTACGCTGTCTGTTTGGCGCATGTAGGAGTCTCAATGGAAGATCGAAGTGGCAATCAAACTGGCAGACGATTGAAATTGTTTTGGGGGACACAGTCCCTTCCGCTAAGCAGCGTGTCGCCCGCGGGGAGGGCCTCTGTAAACACTGGGTGGCTGGCTATTGATTTTTGAAGGTTGGACGTCTATACTATTTGCTGTACAAATTAATAGAAAGGTATTTAAGCGGAAACATTCCGCATAAGACATAGTCCGGCGGCTGGCATAACAATATTGCTTATCTTCAAGGAAGAAAAATGAAAACAATCGGCCTAATTGGTGGGATGAGTTGGGAATCCTCCATCGAGTATTACCGCATTATCAATGAGACAACCAAAACAAAACTTGGCGGGCTACATTCAGCGAAAAGCATGATGATTTCAGTTGATTTTGCAGAAGTGGAAATTCTCCAGCATCAAGGCATGTGGGCGGAAGCCGCCAAAATGTTAATCGACGCAGCAAAAAATCTGGAAAACGGTGGTGCGGATTTTATTGTGCTTTGCACGAACACGATGCACAAGGTAGCGGATGATATACAAGCCAATGTCAGAATCCCATTCCTGCACATTGCAGACGCAACGGCTCAACTGGTAAAAGATTCCGGCATCCAAAAGATAGGATTATTAGGTACGCGCTTTACTATGGAAGAAGAATTCTACAAAGGCAGGCTTTCGCAGAAATATGGTTTGAATGTAAGTGTCCCAAATGCTCAAGAGCGCGAGAGTATTCATCGGGTCATTTACGAGGAGTTGGTTGTAGGTAGGATAGAACAACACTCCAAAGCACAGTACATTGGCATTATTGAGCAAATGGTCGGTCAGGGCGCAGAAGGAATTATTTTGGGCTGTACAGAAATCGGGTTGCTTGTTCATCAGGAAGACAGCCCAGTTCCCCTATTTGATACGACCAGGATTCATGCTGAAGCGGCAGTCCAATACGCATTGGAATAATAATGATGACAGCTACGCCGCCGAACACAGCGTGCACCCGACCCCCGCGCACAAAAACGCTGAGTAGTTTCGTTACTTGCTATCTGAGTTAGTATCTAAAAAGGAGAAGTGCAATGTCTGAGAAGAAAATTGTATTGATTACAGGTGCTTCATCAGGCAATGGTCAAGAGACCGCTAGACTCTTCGTCAAGGCAGGATACATAGTTTATGGAACAAGTCGGAATCCCGCCGAACAAGAGCAGTCCGATGATTTCAAAATGTTGCCACTAGATATTCGCTCGGACGAGTCTGTCAAGAATTGCGTTGAAACTGTAATCAGCCAAATGGGTCGCTTAGATGTACTCATTAACAATGCAGGATACGTTGTCTCAGGAGCAATTGAGGAAACAACGCTAGAACAAGCAAAAGATTTATTCGAGACCAATTTCTTTGGAGTTATGCGAATGTGTCAAGCGGTTCTTCCTTTCATGCGAAAGCAAAGGCAGGGTTACATCATCAATATTAGTTCATTGGTTGGGCTTAACCCCATTCCGTTTTGGGGTTTATATAACGCGAGCAAGTTCGCGCTCGAAGGCTTTACTGAAACCTTGCGCCATGAACTCAAGCCTTTGAATATTTCAGTTGCACTTGTTGAACCTGGTTTCGTCAAAACCAAGTTGGCGCATAGTACACAGTTTAGCGCAAATCTTCTTTCAGACTATGAACCCAGCCGCAAGCGGGCTTGGGCGCGTATCCACGAACGCGAAAATTCTGGTATCGAATCACGTTCTGTTGCGGAGACTATTCTAAAAATCGTAGAGAGCAAAGCACCGAAATTACGCCACTTACTGGGCAAAGAAGTAATATATTATCGCCTTCGCCAATTAATGCCAGCAACCATATTTGAAAATGCAACGCGAGATTATTGGAATTTGGATGGAAAAACAAAATAATACAATTCAAAAGCAAGAAGCGGGCTAATACAGCGTGCACCCGACCCCCGGCAAAGTACGCCGGGGTCGTGATGCTGGGACTCGCCGCGTTAAAATGGGATTACACTGCGCTCAAGCGAGTTCCGTCAAATTGGCTTGATCTTGTCCCGCCTGGTTGTCGACGACCGTAGGGAGTGTCGAGACACACCAGCAGGTGCCTACACCCGCAGGGCGCTGCGTAGGGGTGCTACGCAATTTCACTTGGGGACGACACAAGCCGTTGGGCAGCACAAGATTACTACAGTTTGATTCTGAGTGGAGAATTCTTATGCCAAGATATTTCGCAGCACTGACAATCGTACTCATGCTTGGAATGGTGTTGACTCGGGTTTTCATGCTGAGAAGAAGAGGGATAGAAGCAATGAATTTCGGCAAAATAGATAAGACGGATTTCTTGATTCCGCCATTTGCTCTTTTCTATTTCTATCACGTGTTTGCTCACGCATTCAATTTTCCTACCGTGAGCACACAACAATTCTTCTATTCTGAGATAATTGCGTGGGTCGGAGTCTTCTTTTGCTTGGCAGGGCTAGCACTGTTATTGTGGAGTCTAGTTTCGTTTGGACAGAGTTTTCGCGTTGGCATTGATATAGAACATCCCGATAAACTCATAACGACCGGCGTTTTTGCTTTTAGCCGCAATCCCATTTATACGGCTTTCGCCCTGATCCTGGTGGGCCAATTCCTGATATTCCCAAATTGGATCCTCTTGCTTTATATGGGTGCAGGCATATGGCTATTCCACCGTCAAGTATTACGTGAAGAAGATTATTTGAAGAAGCATTACGGCAAAGAATACTTGGAGTATTGCAATCGAGTAAGAAGGTACCTCTGAGTAGTTAGCATGAGCACAAAGCTGCCCAACACAGCAGGTCCCCCGCAGAGAGCATGCAGGGTTTACGCCAGCCGTTCGGCTTGTATTTGACAGGTGTGCTATTTGTTCTAGCAATATATCCTTTCTGTGTTGGCTCGGTTATATGGATGTGGAGGAGCATTCAATGGCACAGTCGTCAAACAATATCGACGTGTACCTCGAAATCGGGAGGAAACGAACCTTCGCTGGTGTGATTGAATGGCCCGGCTGGTGTCGCATGGGCCGGGATGAGACCACCGCGCTCCAGGCGCTATTCGAGGCTGGTCCCCGTTATGCGCGCATTCTGCGCCGGGCTCAGTTGGGTTTTCAGGTCTCTCAGGATGTCTCGGCATTCGTCGTCGTCGAACGATTGAAAGGCAACGCAACGACCGACTTTGGTGCGCCTGATCTGGTCCCAACCAGTGATTCACACCCAATCCGTGACACGGATTTGCGACGCCTTCAAGCCATCTTGAAGGCCTGTTGGCGGGCGTTGGATGTTGCGGGCGAGAGCGCCCAGGGGAAGATCCTACGCACTGGCCCTCGCGGTGGAGGCCGAACCCTCGACGGAATCCTTCAACATGTGCAGGGTGCAGAGATCGGCTACCTCTCCAGCTTGGGTGGGAAGCTGCCACTTACCAAGGCGCTTCAACCATCCCGAGAGGAAATTCGGCAAGCCATTCTGAAAACCTTGGTAGCCTCGGCGCATGGTGAAATCGCTGAACAGGGGCCGCGCGGTGGGAAACGTTGGCCGCCCCGTTACTTTGTCCGCCGCACGGCGTGGCATGTGCTGGATCACGTCTGGGAAATCGAGGATCGGATTATGTAATCTGATCCCGAGGCTGTCCTGATAATATATTCGTCAAAAACAATGATTAACGTGACAATAAATAAAACAGAGATGAAATCAACGAGCAAGATCGCCTTGTCAAGATATAAACCAACAACGCAAATTGATGGAGAATGAATGGTAGTCAATCAAGGTTATATATACTGGGCGTCGTTGGAAGAACCGAGAGGGTCGGAACTAGGCTATCCCCATCCCTATGTGGTCATTCAAGATAATGTCATTAACCGCAGCCGCATCCATACTGTGGTTGTTTGTGCATTAACGACGAATCTAACGCGGGCAAAAGCACCGGGTAATGTATTCCTAGAAGCAGGTGAAGCAAATCTACCCAAGCAAAGTATCGTGGTCGTTTCACAAGTATCTACCGTAGATAAAGCGCAGTTAGGTGAATACATCGGGTCGCTCACCAAGCAGCGGATCAATCAGATATTGGCAGGGATGCGGTTTCTGCAACGTATGACCGAACATCGCGAAACAGGAGAAGAAAGGAATGGAGCAAATGAATAAATCACAAACCATTGCTCTTTATGACCAGGATCAAAGAAAAGATGTAGAGTATCCCGACATGCGACGAGAAGTCACGCCAAACGTGGTGCGACATATCGACACATCCGACACCAGGGAAGGGGTAATTATTTACAGTCAGTTAAATGAAGCCAATGCCGAAGATACAATTCGCGAGCAAGTGAGCTATTTTGAAAGCATTGGAAAAGGTTTTGAATGGAAACTTTATGATTATGATCAGCCGTCTGACTTGAAGGAAAGATTAGGGTCATATGGGTTTATCCTCGAAGAAGTGTAAGCAATTATGGTGCTTGACTTGGAAGATGCCCCAGAGATTTTGTGGCAGCCAGTCCTCCATCCTGTAAAGCGGATCACCGATCCAGAGAAATTATCGGACGTCCTAACAGTTCAACAACAAGTTTGGGATGAAGACTTTTCTTGGCTGGGCGAATATCTGGGAAGCACTCTCAGCGGGTATCCTGAGCAGATGAGCGTGTCTGTGGCGTATGTGAATGAACAACCCGCAAGTGCAGCCTGGACATATTTCCCAAGACACAGTCAGTTTGCCAGCTTGTGGGGAGGGTCCACTATAAGCGGCTTTCGAGGGCAAGGACTATATACGGCTCTCCTGGCAGTACGGGCCCAGGAAGCCAAAGCTCGTCAGGCGAGATATCTTACAGTGGATGCCAGTGCTATGAGTCGTCCCGTTTTGGAGAAGTTTGGGTTTGAAATGATCGCCTATTCTTATCCTTGCAAATGGAAACTCAAATCCTAACAACAAAGGGTTGCCCCGTAACAAATCGCTCAACCCGAATAGACTACCTTGGCTGATCATCAATCCGGTTGAGCCAGTGAACATGCTTTG
>DASWEH010000158.1:0-4889 GCA_036394895.1 Anaerolineales bacterium | reverse complement strand
AATGATAGCACGGTCTGGACGCTGGCGAGTATGGCGAAAATATTGAGTTGTTTTCATTGTGCTGTTTCAAGCATACAAGAAAAACCCGCTGTATGCAAGACCCTGAAGTGCAGTGACGCAAAGGCTGGGAGGGGGTCAGCCTTCAAGCAGTTTTTTCATGCCATCGAGTACCATTTTCCAGAAATTTGTGTTCTGCTCCTGTTCTTCCCTGGATGCGTTATTGTCCTGGGTAATCGTAAGCTGGGTACTGCCGTTTTCAGCCGTGAGTTCGTAACTGACCTGATGATAGTTTTCAGGGCGGTCTGGCGTACCGGAGAGCGGCGACCAGTGGGTGATGAGTAGTAATTTTTCAGGTTCAGCTTTGAGAACGCGGCCCTTGTCTTCATAGGCTTTCCCTTCATAGATGCCTTTGTAGAGGATCGGGCTGCCCTCTTTCCAATCGCTAACGATCTCTGCTCCGAAGAGATACTGTTTGATGAGTTCGGGATCCATCAAGGCTTCCCAAACTCTGGACGCGGGAGCGTTGATCGTAACGGTTGCTTGTGCAGTACGTGTTGTGTTCATATTTCTAAAGTCTCCTATCGATTCTTCCTGAACGAAATGATTTCCCAGGGTATGACAGAACCAATGGTCTGCAACACCCCTCTTCCCCTAACCTCAATGACCGAGGCATTTACATGCCTTGGCTTGCTGTGAGTTGTTGGCGTCTGACCTTGAAAGCATACAGCCAAATTTCTGACAGCGCAAGTGCAAAAACATTTCAACCCTCCCGGCGCTAAAGAGCATTGATTAAAAGAAAATAAAGTTGCCGAAAATTTCTAAGATATTTTTGATAAAGGGTTTGTGTTCTTTTAACAGGAGCGTGCTAAGCTAAAAAAGTAAGGCGGGATCATGGTTCCGCCCTACGAGGAAAACCCAATATATAAGATAAGGAGGTTGTGATGACTAACTTAACTCGTTGGGAACCTACTCGTGAGATGATGACCCTGCGTGAGGCAATGGACCGACTTTTCGACGACGCGTTCACACGCCCGTTCTCCCTCATTAGGGAAGGCGGATCCACCTGGTCTTCACCCGCAATTGACATGTTCCAGACCGACAATGACGTTGTGGTGAAGGCGGCTCTCCCGGGCATCCAAGCCGATGAGGTCCAAATTAACGTCACTGGTGACATTCTGACCCTCAGAGGCGAAACGAAGCACGAAGAAGAAAAGAAAGATAAATCCTGGCACATCCGTGAACATCGCTGGGGCGCATTTGAACGCTCAGTACAGCTTCCAACCGGTGTGATCTCAGATAAAGCTAAGGCTGATTTCGATAACGGCATTCTGACCATCACACTACCGAAATCGGCAGAAGCCAAACCCAAGACGATCACTGTCAAGACAAAATAAGGTAGGAGAATTAGAAGGGCGGGGCTCGCAAGGCCCCGCCTCTTGTTTTAAGGAACGCCTTTTAAATCAGGACATCCCGAAATTTCGGGAGGTCTGTTGTTTCAAAGCATTTATCCTTCGATTGCTTTCTTCGTTGTCACCGTAGTTACACATGGTTGTATAACATTGCAAGTACGCGTGACACAAGTTACGCCCCATCATCTTTCGGCGGTGCCGTGGGACCGTAATCCAAAATTTGTCGTAGTTGAGACGTCCCCTCAGGCGGACCGACAATCCCTTTGTCTTCCATCATATCTACGATACGCGCGGCGCGCGTGTAACCGATCCGCATGCGACGTTGCAACATGGAGACAGACGCGCGTCCTTCGCGGCGCACCAAGTCAATGGCTTCTACCAGCAGGGGATCGGCATTCGAATCTGCGGGAGCCATCTCTTCGAACATCGCGCCTTGTTTGAGCGGGACATCCGATTTGGGTATACCCGCAGGGACAGGCGCGCCGGGGGCGGCATAAGGACTGGCTCCCACGACCTGATTTCGCCAGAATTCCACAAGGTTTTGTATCTCACTGTCTGAAACAAACACGCCTTGCAAACGTGCTGCGGAGGGCGCATCGGGTGCCTGGAAGAGCATATCGCCGCGCCCAAGTAATCGTTCGGCGCCTGGTTGGTCGAGGATGACGCGGCTATCTGTGTTGGAGGCAACCGCAAATGCGATCCGTGCCGGGAAGTTCGCCTTGATGAGTCCTGTCACCACGTCCACAGAAGGACGTTGTGTGGCAAGGATCATGTGAATGCCGGTGGCGCGCGCAAGCTGGGCGAGGCGCGTGATCGTCTGTTCGGTTTCGCCGGGCGCGATCATCATCAGGTCAGCCAATTCATCAATGACCACGACCAGAAACGGCAGTTTTTTTGTTCGCTGCAATTTCATGCGCGCGTTGTAATCGGTAATATTTCGTGCGCCAACTTGCGCGAACATGTGATAACGCTTGTCCATCTCGCGCGTCATCCATTGCAGCGCACCGATCACGCGGTCGATCTCCACAACGACAGGTGATAGCAGATGTGGGATACCGTTATAGCCCGTCAATTCCACGCGTTTGGGGTCAACGAGAATTAATCTCAAGTCGTCAGGTGTGTTGTACATCAGGAAACAGGTCAATATCGCGTTGACGCACACAGATTTACCAGAGCCGGTTGTGCCCGCAATAAGCAGATGCGGCATGGTGTCAAGCGTTGTGGTGAGCGGATGTCCCGTTACGTCCTTCCCTAGTGCGAAGCGCAACGCATTCTTATTGCGCTGGAACGATTCACTTTCAAGGATGTCCCGCAGGGCGACCAGAGTCATTTCATCGTTGGGGACCTCGATCCCTACATAACTATGACCAGGCACTGGCGCCTGAATGCGGATGCGCGGCGCGGCAAGCGCGAGCGCAAGGTCGTCTGCCAAAGAGGCGATTTTGTTGACACGCACTTTTGTGCGCCCGCTCCTCGTCTCGACAAAGAGCGGCTCTACGCCGAACTGCGTGATGGTCGGTCCGCGATTGATTTCCACCACTTGTACCGGTGCGCCAAAGGAGGCCAGCGTCTCCGCGATTAAGCGGGCGCGTTGTTCAATGAACTCTTCATTGACCGAAGGCGCGGTCCCCGAATCGAGGATCTGTTTCACATCCGGCAACTGCCAGTTGATCACGGCCTCTGCCGGTTTGACGGTTTTCACAGGCAGGCCAGGAACTTCATTTTTAACAACGGGTTGAGGACGGTGTAAGGGTGTATATCCGTTGCTTGCAACTTCCGCAACTTCAGGCGAAAACGTCTTATCGACTTTCTTGATTGGCTTCGCAAGCTGTTCACGGATTTTAAGGAGCAGTGGATTCACCCAGCGGAATAGGTCTGCGACAGAAATATCGAAAATCATTACCACCGTAATGAGCAGCCAGGCAAATAAAATAACAATAGCTCCAGCCCTACCAAAACCGTTGAGTAAGATGCGCGCAAATAGATTACCGATATATCCACCTCCCACACCCAGAAGCACAGCCTGATCAGCCGTTTCGAGTGGGATAATCGAATGCATGAGTGTGAGCAACCACAGGAAAAATAAAATGATGCCAGTGGCGCGTTCCAGGGAAAGCGGCGGCAGTTTTTCAATCCGGCGCAGGATAAGCCACAAGCCCATTAAGATGAGTGCAACAGGCAGAATATAAATCCCCCAACCGAGCATTTGCTGGAATACGTGGATCATGCTCCCCGTCAAGGCGCTTTTCTGGGCCGAGAACAGGATCAGCAGAATGAGAATGCCCAGCACCGACATGACCGCGCCGACCACATCCAATTTGCGCTCAGGCGAGAGAGTGCTCCACCAGGAAACGCGAACAGGTACCGGCGGGGCATGAGACGCAGACTTCCCTTTTGCCGCAGGCGTTTTACTTTTCCCGGATGAGGGAGTGACTGTCTTGCCTTTGGGTTTTCCAGTTGCTTTGGCTGGTGAGGAAGGAGTCTTAAGCGGCATACGCCTAAAAGTATAGCACAAATGGTCTGTTTTTCTTTTACGGCTTGTCTCATGAATTGATATTTAGCGCAAATTGCAAATAAAAAAGGCTCTACGGTTTTTAAGGGGAAGCCCCAAAACCCTAGCCACGGACACTGGCACCTGGCGCCAGTGCAGGTGTTTCACGAATTGGCGCCGATTGTCCAAAAGAATCAATGAAAATCGGTGAAACACCTGCATGATTTACTCACCTCGATTTGCTTAGCAAATCGTGCGTGCCGGCGCATGTGTAGCAAATCACGTACGGTGCCAGTGTCCGTGGCGAAGAACTTCCGGCTTCTCAATCATCCCGCCTGAAATAGGAGACCCAGAAAAAATAATTTCTGGTTTATACGGCATTCTGTAGGGTAAAATTGCTCAACAGTTCCAAAAATCCCCCGTCATCGATTACTCATCGTCTCTGTACGTTGGTGGTCAACAGCAAAGGTCAATTTGTTCGAAATATTATTTCTTGGCACTTCAGCCTCCGCGCCTTCCGCGAAGCGTGGACTCTCTGCCCAAATCGTCAAACACAATGAGTACCGTTTTCTGATCGATTGTGGCGAAGGCACCCAGCGTCAGATTTTGCAATCAGGGGTAGGCTTTAAGAATCTGACGCGCATTCTGCTCACGCACGGTCATCTTGATCACATCCTTGGACTGGGCGGATTGATGTCCACATTCCTGCGTTGGGAAGCTGTGGAAGAGTTGGACATTTTCGGTGGACGTAGCACGCTCGACCGAGTCTATGATCTGTTGTTTGGCGTTGTCCTACGCGGCAACCAGCCTCCCATGCCGCTGCGATTGAATGAGATCAAATCCGGCACTTTTTTTGAAGCGGATGATTTTACCGTGACCGCCTTTCCTGTGACGCATCGTGGCCCGGATTGCTTGGGATACGTCTTCGAAGGCAAATCGCGCCGTCCGTTCCTGCCTGAAAAAGCAGATGAATTGGGAGTCCCATTCGG
>DASWEH010000157.1:0-9275 GCA_036394895.1 Anaerolineales bacterium | reverse complement strand
ATGCACAAGGCAATGGTTTTATCCTCCAGCCGCCTGCAACGACTGCTATCGATGCCACCGGCGCAGGTGATGCCTTCCGGGCGGGTCTGCTCTATGGATTGTTGCATGGCTTTGATCTGCCGCGCAGTCTCTGCTGGGGGGTCGCTACGGGATCACTCAAGGTAAGAAGTTTGGGCGCCGCCACCACGCTGCCTGGCTTTCGTGAAATCGAATCCCTGGCGAACAGTCTACAGCCTCAGCCTGAATAATGATGCATTGAGAAAAGTTCCTTGCGTATTCCCCCAATCCCTCAAACCCTGAAACGAATTGCTTGGCTGTCCCTCCCAGTCCTCCTGAGACTGCTAGCGGGTGCGTTACTCATCCTGGTTGCCGGGCAAAATCCGCTCTCGACGTATGCGAGCTTGTTCGAGGCTGGGTTTGGTTGTCTTCCTGGTCCGGGGCGCTGCGCCCTGGTGACCGCGCTGCAATTTGCTACGCCTCTCATCCTAAGCGGTCTATCCGCGACAGTGGCATTGCGCGGGGGCTTCTTCTCGATCGGTCAGCTCGGGCAGATGCTCTTTGGCGCTGCGGCAGCCAGTTGGCTGGGTGGGTATTTGTCCCTGTCATCGGTCATTCATCCGGCGGTCGCCTTGGTTGGAGCGGCGTTCCTCGGCTGCCTATGGGGATTGGTGCCTGCCCTGCTGAAACACTTCATTGGTGTGAACGAGATCATTGCTACGTTACTGCTCAACCCGATTGCAAGTATCCTGGTCGGTCTGATAAGGCTGCCACGCATCGACGCCAGTGCCCATTTATCCCCATTGATTCCGGGCAGCAAGCTTTCAGCAGGCATCTTCATTGCTCTCGCGGCTGCTTTGTTGATCTATCTATTTCTGTGGCGTACCACCCTCGGCCTGGAGATGCGTGCCCATGCCAACGCGCCTCGCTTTGCGCTATATGGTGGCATGCCTGTTCACAGTCCGGTGTTGCTGACGATGGCACTCAGCGGAGCCCTGGCTGGGCTAGCCGGTGGCGTGGAAGTTCTGGGGGTCCAGTACCATTTCATCTCCAACTTCTCAGCCGTCAATGATTTCGATGGACTGATCATCGCCTTTGCTGGTCAGCTGCATCCCGCCGGGGTAGTGCTCTTCGCTTTCCTGCTGGGTGGGCTGCGTCTCGGCTCGCTTGTTGGATTGCAGATGCTCTCCGGTATCCCACGCGAATTAGGCGGTGCGCTGATCGCCTTCATGCTGATCTTCGTCGCCACCAGCCGCTTTTCTTACAGGGATGGGAGGAACACAAGCCACTATGTCGCTGAGAGTGCCTAACATTAGAAACACCATGTCATTCTGAACGACCGTAGGAAGTGAAGAATCCCCGAGAAGTTGAGCCTGTTAGCTCAACTTCTCGGGAGACCCTTCGCTACCGCTCAGGGTGACATTTTTGAGATGGCTTGTTGCCGCTCTTTATTTTTTCTGATCTGCTTGGGCGATGTTCCACATGGCGTGAAGCGCGATGTTAATTGCATCCAGCTCACCGCGACGGAAATCTGCTTCACCCCACTCGGGTTTGATCACGCCTGGCGCCCCATCCGAGGCGAAGATGGCGCCGGTCCGCCAGTTGCGCACCGCGCCCAGAATAAAGAGAGTATCACTTTCCATCTCGACAAAGACAACCCCGGCAGCTTTCATCTGGGCGAACTGCTCGGCATCCCGTGGTCCGTAGAAGGAATCGCCTGCAATCCCCACTCCTACCGTCACCGCGATATTCAATTCTTCGCCGGCTTCCACTAGGGAGCGCAGGACAGAAAAGGTGGGCACCGCCGGAAAGATAGGCGGCAAATAGGAATTGCTGGTACCGCCTGCCCGCACGGTGCCACTCGCGGCAATCACATCCCCAGGCTTTTGCCCTTCCTGAAAGACACCGCAGGACCCAACCCGAATGAACGTATCGCCGCCCATGTGTGCCAACTCTTCCACCCCAATCGCGACCGCCGGACCGCCCATGCCCGTGCCACACACCGTCATGAATACACCTTTATATTCCCCTGAGTACACGGTATACCCGCGGCTCTCCGTCACCAGATGGGAGGTATCAAATTGATCGGCGATCTTTTTGGCGCGCTTCTGGTCACCCGGGCAAAAGATATAACGGGAAATTTCATTGGGGTCACACTTGATATGCCATTCCATCGGAACCCTCCAAATCGATGATGTCCACCGCATCTTGGTGTGGTCTTCTCAAGTTTGCACGACAAAATCCTCTTTCAGTACACGGACGCTTTGCCCACGGACAACACGGTCTCTTCCGTAAAATGACGGAAAAGCTCCGTCCATTCCGTGAAATCCGTGTACAAAAAGTCTTTACACGCGACTTTGTTAAAACCTTGATCATAGAACAGATCATCTCTTTGATGCTGGTGTGTTGATTGTATAATATTGTAGCATGGCCGTTGATCGCAATTCCTATTTCCGTCATGTCCCGGGAAGAATGTAAATGAGCAGTGTATTACTAAAGAGTGATCTCGTTGTCGCGCTGGATTGGGAAGACCGAATATTGCAAGAAGGATATCTGGTTCTTGAAGATGATCGCATCCTTGAAATGGGGCTACAGAAGGATCTTGAGAGTCGCAGAAAATTTGATGAGATCGTGGAGTTGAAGAACCGTTTGGTGATGCCAGGCTTGATCAATGCTCACACCCATACGCCGATGACACTCTTTCGTGGGCACGTGGAAGGGCACAGCCTTTTTACCATGGACGGCTGGTACAACACGATCCGTGTTTTGGAATTGCAGATGGAACCCCAGATGCTTCCGGGGGCAGTGGCAGTTTCGTGTGCCGAGATGATCCGTACCGGGACCACCTGTTTTGCCGATCAATATTTCTGGATGGATCAGATCATCCCCGAAGTACGTCGCAGCGGTCTGCGCGCCGCCTTGGCTTACGGCATCGTCGAACTCGGAAATGAGGAGGCGCGCCAACGGGAATTAGCAGTTGCTACATCTTTTCTCGAGGAATTGAAAGGCGATCCTTTGCTGGATGGCTGGGTGGGACCGCATGCCTTCTTTGTGGATAACAGCGAGATTGCCATGCAGATCGAATTGGATCTGGCGAGAAAATACAATACCGGGTTTCACACCCACTTTGGCACCGGGGATGAGGAGGAAGTTTACTGCCAGAAGAAGTACGGACATTCTGCCATTCAGCAACTCAAATTGATGGGCTTCCTTGAACGTCCCATCCTGGCGGCTCATAGCATTACCCTGCAACCCGCGGACTTCTCCACGGTAGCGGAGAGGCCATTCAGCGTGGTCTTTGCTCCGTCGTCAGACATGCGCAATGCTGCGGGGATTCCACCTGTGGTTGAGATGCTGGCAGCCGGCATCAACGTCGCGCTGGGGACTGATAATGTGACCAACAACAATAGTTACGATATGTTCAAGGAAATGACGCTCACCGGCAAACTGATGGCCTTGCTCAAGCGTGACCCGTCCGCCATACCAACCCGTTCCATTTTGGACATGGCTACTCTGGGTGGGGCGCGCGCCCTTGGCAAGGAAAAGGAGATTGGTTCGCTGGAAACCGGCAAGAAAGCTGACTTGATCGCCCTGGATTTGGATGAAATCGGCTGGTCACCACGCGGCGGACAGGATATCTACACGGCACTGGTGTATTCGGTCACCGGGCAACATGTGCGGGATGTGATGGTAGATGGACGCTGGCTCTTCCGTGATAACCGCTGGCTAACCGTGGATTTCAATGCCGCGCGCCGCGAACTCGAGCACCAACACACCGAACTGATGAAACGAATCAAAGATAAAAGGGATACCCAATGAAAAGACACTTCAATTGATGGAGAATGGATTGAAGTGATCCCAGATGCGTCCGTCTTGCTAACTGCTGCCGGTAAATACCGAACAGACCTCACCGCCTTCCTGCGCGACTTGGTGCGCATTCCCTCCGTCAATGGGCGCGACACGGAAGCCGCGCTAGCTGAGCGCATTCAGGTGGAGGCAACTAAGCTGGGTTTTGAATCACGTTTGGTTGCTCTTCAGCCCGAGCGTCCAAATGTTCTTGTGACCTACGGTACTGGCACGGAGAGATTTGCATTGATCAGCCACATGGATACCGTTGCAGAGGGAGACCCAGCCAGCTGGTCATGTCCACCTTTTGCAGCAGAAGTTAAAGAGGGGCGCATCATCGGGCGCGGAACGGCAGATAATAAGGCTGGGATCGCTTGTAGTCTCCACACACTCGCTGTATTACGAGATCTCCATCTCATTGACCCGGCTCATCAGCAAGTGATCGTTGCCGGAGTAGTCGATGAAGAGTCGGGTGCCTGCAGTCCGCTTGGCGTACGTCACTTGCTTGATTCAGGTGCGCTGTCTGCCCATGGGGCGACCCGCGCTGCCATCTATGCTTACGTCAGTGATATTGTTTGTATTGGTCATCGCGGTCTACTTCGTTTGGAGTTGACCGCGCGTGGTCAATCCATCCATGCCGGACTTGCAGAATGGCACCATCACAGCCGGGGTGCAAATGCTGTGATGGCTTTGGTGGATTTGTTACTGAAATTGGAATCCTTGAACATACCTGCCGCTGCCCCACCAGGCTTTGAACACCTTGGCTTCACCATCACTCCCGGCACCACCTTTCACGGTGGAAGTTATCCCAGCATCGTTCCGGATTCAGCCAACGCAGTCGTAGATATCCGTCTTTTGCCTGGGCAACCATCCGCGGATGTGCTTGAACGGGTTCGAGATCAAATTCAGATTGTGGAGAATGAGCGCGCGGGAATAACCTTTGAAATGAAAGTAACAGTAGATATTCCTGGAGCGCTCATTCCACGGGATCATCCTCTCGCCATCCTAGCTCAAGATTACACGGAAGCCCTGACCGGCAGGCGTTGGGAGACGGCTGGCGCCGGACCAGCCAACGAGGGCTACATGCTCATCGAGGCGGGCATCCCAACCTTGTGTGGTTTCGGTCCCACCGGTGGCAATCCGCACGCCCCCAACGAATGGGTGGAGATCAACAGCCTCCCACCGACAGTGGCAATCTTCGCTGGCATCATTCATGACTATCTCAATTTGTCTGAAGGAGAAGGAGAATAAAATGTCCCATCTCGACCGCGACCCCTGGGTGGATGTGAAAACCTTCAACGGCTTTCAAGCCGATCATGTCATCTCATCCTTACAAAAGGAGATCCGCCGAGGCAACACCGAAAACGCTGCGCTCCTGGCTTACGAAATGATCCTCACCAGCCCAGCACTCGAGGATTATCTCTGGCACCGGTTGAAAGTGATCTCCGTGGAAGATATCGGCTTTGGTGAACCGCTTGCGCCTGTGTTGATTCAAAGTCTGTTTGAAATGACCAGTGCCTGTGATCGTGCAACCGGCGAGCGCAAACTTTACGCCATCCATGCTGTCCGTTACCTTTGCTCCTGCCAGAAAGATCGCTCATCGGATGAGATGATCAACTGGATCAACCACAGCAGCAAATCCGGCAAGCTCCTGCCAGTCATCCCCGAATATGCTTTAGATATGCACACCGCCGATGGTCAGAAAAAAGGTCGTGGCCGGCGTCATTTCTTTGAAGAAGCCTCACGGGTCATCCCGGAGGCTCAAAAACGTGATCGTATCTATCTGGACCGTATCATGCAAATGTTGGATTCCGGCGAACTGAAGGATTGAATTCAGTACCTTGCTACGTTTTCCTCCCTACAATCAGATGAAACTTGGCAGGCTCACGTCTGCGCACGAGTGTTGCAACCAGCGGGCGGAACATCCAGCGCAAGCCATAGAACGGCGTGATCCGTTTCCAAGCGATGTGCAATCCTCGACCTAATTCATCCAGCCGCCTATACGTCAGATAGTTCTCGCTTTGGAGCTGGTCCGAGGCAAAACCATATTTGGTTTTGAACTGCGCTTCACGCTCTGCGACCATCTTTTCACCCGCCTCATCACGGCGATAGACCGGCGAATCCATGATCACGATCAGTCCTTTTGGAGAGAGGACACGCAATGCCTCTCGGAGCGTCTCCGCATAATCTTCGGAGTAGTGAAAGGAAGCGTTGAAAATGACAGCATCGGCAAAGCGATCCATGACCGGCAAATGGTTGAATTCCGCCTGCACAGGAGTAAAAGGATGCTCGTAATACTTCCACGCTCCCAGCCCATCCTGCTCATTGACCGACAAGTCCACGGCAATGATCCGGTCACCCTGCGCCGATAGCCGGTTAGAGAGCCAGCCGTTGCCTGCGCCCAAGTCGATGACTTTCAACCCACGCTCCAGCGGATCTTGAAGCCGCGTGAGCACATTGTTCACCAGAACCCTATAGCTGCGAGCCCGGATTGCCCAATCACCCGAGTGTTGACCGTTCAGATCCTTGAAAGGCAAAGCCCGGTAATAATTTGCAGAAGTACTGCCTCGTCCCTCCGCACGGCGAATCGACTCATAGTCCTTGATGAAGCGGCTATAGTGGGCTTCGCTTTCCGGCAGAAGGAAGCGCCAGATGCCATCCACTTGCCAGAATTCCAGTCCATCTTTAGGACAAGTAAGCCGATCAGGGGCTTTCCGTTCGAGTGTCGTCCGGCAACGCGGACAAATAAATAGATCCTGTCTCATGATTTGCTGAGCACCTTGATCGCCGCAGCATAGACGATTTCAAGCGAATGCATGATCCCGTCCAGCCGTTCAGGCGTCTGCCACTTCAACGACGCCAGGCTATCCATGCCGATCACCACGGACGCGGTTTGCACGCCACGCACCTGCCCGACCGTGAACAACCCCGCCGATTCCATCTCGACGGTCTTGACCCCTTCCGCCTGATATTGCATCACCTCTTCGCGCGTCTCACGATAAGGCGCATCGGTCGTCCAGGTAGTGCCAAGGGTACACTGTGCATCACGAGTTCGAATGGCATCCACTAACTCATTGACCAGTGATTCGTTCGCATCCACATATTTCGAGGGCGGCAAATAATGATGGGATGCGCCTTCATCCCGGATGGCGCGATTGCATACAACAATATCTCCGGGTTTGATGTCCGTTTGCAGAGTTCCACCCCACGTCATCAAGATCATTTTCTTTGCACCCATTACCGCCAGCTCTTCCGCCAGCTCCATCACCATTGGCGAGCCACCGCCGAAGCTGGTCAACACCGCCACCTTGCCCTTAGCCTTCTTCACCGCGTATACATCGGCATTCATCGCCCCTGCCCGCTCCACAGGGATGCGCCAGCGCATGCGCTGAGGCAATCCCCGCTCCAGACAGAACAACACGCCTTCCGGTTTCACCTTCGGCATCCGCCCGAGACGCGCCCGATAGGCAACCAGGTCATCGGCTGTCAATAGTGATTCAAGTTTATGCTTGTCAGGGTAATTGGGGAAAGTCAAAAGTTCACTCCCGTAGTAGCGACTTTCCTGACGGACGGTGTCAGGAAAGTCGTCACTACCTCTGCTTATACCTCATCGTCAGGATGTAAAAATCTCCCCAGCCAGACCAGGGCCAATATGGCGACAACCTGTCATCCAATCTACTCAGTATTCCATACAAACGTGGATGTCCTTTGGCAAAGTTCTTGCTTTCCGCGGTGGGCGTGATCACAGATAATCCTTCCAGCGCAAGCAATTCAAAATCATTCCCGAACCACTGAATGACTTGGCGTGGTGAAAAGTAATACACGTCAAAGTTCAAACCTTCGAGGTTGGCTCGTACTCTGCCGCGCGAGAAGCGCCGGAACGCCAGTGAGAAATTTCCACGAAATACTTCCGCCATTTCCCACAAGCAGACATGTGGCATCAATACCCAGGTGACGGTGCCACCCGGTTTGAGAATTTTCGGCAATTGCTGGATCACCGGAGTCAAATCAGGAATACAGTTGAGCCCACCCAGATCGGAGAACACAGAATCAAACGGCGCTGCTTGTATATTCTCTAAGGAAAGAAATGAACGTTCTTCCATCGTGACGCGGTCATCCAGCCCTAACTTCTTCACTTTCTCCGGCAAGCGATTCAACATCCCCGGCGCAATATCCGTTGCATGGACAAAGTAGCCGTGCTGCGCAAGTTGCACAGCGTCTGTGCCTGTGCCTGCGTTGAGCTCGAGGATGTGTGCGCCGCGCGGGACATATCGCATCACGTGCGAATAGACCTTATTCCTCATCCGTGTGAGATGCGGGTGATCTTCGGCGAACGAGTCATACTTCTCAGCGGTGCGAGAGAACGCTTCGGCAATGGTTTCCGATTGATCAGCACTAAAAACAGGTTTGTCCATTTATTTCTACACTTCAATCAGGAAGCTATAAATTACATCTCCATAATCTTGCCAATAGGCAAAAATCATAAGAACATAATACCCTGGTTCCAGAGGGAGTTTAATTTCCTGTTCGCGTTTCAGGGGCAGTGCACCCAACTCTTGAATCTCACGCCCTGGTTTTGCATAAGACCATTCTGCATGATCTTCTCGAACATAGTCATAAGAGTTATCTCCTTGAAGAACACCAGAGGGCAAGATAAACATTGTACGTAACCCTAATTTATCCGGTGGCTCCTGCAAAGGGAGATATAGACTTGCGATCGAAGATGGCTGTATGACCAATGGAATAGGTGAGGTTCCGATAGCCCCTCCATCTGCACAGCTTCCATTCCAGCAATAACTACCAATACCAGAAAATTGTGTTTTTCCGGCGCTCTCCATTCTGGCAAGGGGAATGCTGTGGCGATCTACATAGAATTCCCCACTTATAGGGCTCAGAATCCATCCGAATTTCAAGGGCGTTCTCAAAAGAATCCAGTCATTCGGGCAATCACCCCACGAAGGCAGGCGCAAAGGTCCTTCCTTTCGCTCGGTCAAATACTCTTTGGTATCGACAAGTTCCACATATGGTTGATCCAATTGCTCCGTAACTCGCAGGATACGAACGACGGCAACTCCTTGTGCAGAATATTCATCACCCGACTCAGCAATAGCTCCGGCGTAAATTTCGTAACGCTCCCATCCTGATTGGATATCGAAATAACAGGCATCCTCGATTTCGTATCGCGGCCCAAGCACGTCGGGAGAAACATCGAAGTAAGCACCGTTTGCGACAGGTGTGCTGTTTGGAATCGGAGTGAGAGTAGGCAGATTTGCGAGTGTGGACGTGAGGGTGGGCATCGGCGCAAACGTCGGTCGGGCAGCCATGGTCAAAGCGACTTCAGTCTTCACCATGCCAGCCATCGCCTGTTCGGTGGCAAGCAAGGATTCTTCAGAAATTTCGGTCGAGGTGAACGAAGGTTGTTCGATAGGAAC
>DASWEH010000156.1:0-8429 GCA_036394895.1 Anaerolineales bacterium | reverse complement strand
TTACGCATGAGATGGGGTTTGCACGCGAAGTTGCAGACCGCGTCCTCGTGATGGCAGATGGCGAAATCATTGAAGACTCGAAACCAGATAACTTATTCAGCAAACCCAAAGACCCGCGCACAAAAGCGCTGATCGATCGTTATCGTACTGGCGGCAATTAAGCGGTTATGGTCGTTGCAATTACACGGGATGTCAGTCCACGCTTCAACGAATGTGAGATCACGCAGATCGAGCGTACACCCATTGATTTGGATATCGCCCGTGCTCAGCACCGTGAATATGTGAACGTGCTTAAAAAGCTGGGATGCAATGTAATCGAACTTCCAGCTGAGGCAGACTTACCTGATTCGGTCTTCGTAGAAGATACGGCTTTTATTTTGCCCGAAGTAGCAGTCATTACGCGACCCGGGGCTGATTCGCGTAAACCCGAGACGGAATCCATCATCCGTACGTTGTCACCCTATATCAAGCTAATTCATATTCGAGAGCCGGCCACGATCGATGGCGGCGATGTTTTGGTCTTTGGAAAAAATATTTATGTTGGCTTGTCCAGTAGAAGCAACAACGAAGCAATTAAGCAACTCAATGAATTGCTTTGTGATTATGGTTATAGCGTTACAGGCGTAGAAATGCACGATTGTCTGCATTTGAAGAGCGCGGTCACACGCCTGGATGACACAACCTTGCTCATTAATAGAAGCTGGGTGGATACCCCTGACTTCGAGAATTTTGACTGGATCGAAGTTGACCCATCTGAACCCTTCGCGGCAAATTGTTTACCCATTGGAGAATCTATCATTTTCCCCGCTGCATTTCCAAAGACGCGCGCAAGGCTTCAAGAACGAGGCTACAAAATAGTTACTGTTGATGTCTCTGAACTGGCAAAAGCTGAAGGAGCGGTCACTTGTTGTAGCTTGATCATTCAATGAGACCCTAAAGGGATTTTCCTATTCGCATTCGTCCCGTCTGACAAAAGAACCTGGCAGATTATCTTACCAGTCGAGTAAAGAAACCCCTAGGGTCTAAAGTAACAAAACAAAATCCCCGTCAAAAATGCGGGGATTTTTCTCTGTCAGTGATGCGCTGGAGAGGACTTGAACCTCCACGCCTTTCGGCACATGGCCCTCAACCATGCCTGTCTGCCAGTTCCAGCACCAGCGCTCGAGCACGGCGTATTATAATCGGCTTGCTTTGCTTGTCAAGCAATAAACCTTGCGAAGCGCCCTACGGGCAGCCTTCGCAAGGTTATCCAAGGAGACATCATGACCAGAATTGTTGTGGATGCGATGGGGAGTGACAATTATCCAACTCCAGATGTGCAAGGCGCAGTAATGGCTGCGCGTGAATACGGCGTGGAAATTATTCTCGTGGGAGACTCTTCGAAGATACAGCCGATCCTTGATTCCGCTGATGCAGGGGATCTACACCTACGTGTGGTCCACGCCCCCGAAATGTTGACCATGCATGATAAGGGAGAAGATCTTGTGATGAAAGCACGTCACAAGGAAGCGCAAAACTCGATGGCTGTTGGTCTGGACTTGGTCAAAAGCGGTGAAGCAGATGCCTTCGTCACGGCAGGCAACACAGGCGCGGCAATGGTCACTTCGTTGTTCCGGCTGGGGCGCATCCGTGGCGTGGATCGACCAGCGCTGGCAGGACCCTTTCCCACTGCAAATGGCATCTGCAACATTGTCGATATCGGCGCGAACCCTGATTGCAAACCTGAAAATCTCTTGCAATTTGGCATTATGGGAAGTGTATACGCTGAGCGAGTACGCGGCGTGAAGAATCCAAGGATTGGCCTAATCTCGAATGGAGAAGAAGCCGGCAAAGGAAGTGAACTAGTCAAGGAAGCTTATCCTCTTCTGGCAAATGCAAAACTTAATTTCATCGGAAATGTGGAGGGCAAAGAAATTTTTAACGGCAGCGTGGACGTGGCTGTCACCGATGGTTTTACTGGAAATGTCTTCTTGAAAGCCACAGAGGCCGTAGCAAAATTATTGATCGAGAAGATCCGCGAGACGATCAAAGGCGGTAATCTCCCTACGAAGGTGGGTGGAGCCTTGGTAAGACCGGCGCTTGGCTCTATTCGAAAAATGCTCGATCCTTCTGAGGAAGGTGCGGCTCCCTTGCTTGGCGTGAATGGACTTGTATTCATCGGTCACGGCCGCTCAGACGCGCTTGCCATTAAGAGCGCAGTCCGCGTTGCAAAGGGCGCGGTCGAAGCAAAAGTACTCGACGCAATGAAGACGGCGATCGAAGAAAGCTTGAAAAAATAGTCAATGCTGCTCTTGCTGCCGTCCTCGGCGGCAAATTCAACAAATTACCTGCGCCGTCCCACAGGGATGCTGTGCAAAGGACGGCGCACAAGCATATTAGGAAATCATGAAAATCATCAAAAACGAAAAGCTTATCAAACGTAATGCAACGATTGGCAACTGGACCAGCGTCGCCGCGCTCGTGATCCTGGGCGGAGGTATGTACATTTCTTTCAGACGTACAGACTTATTCGTGTATTCTCTAGTGGCCCTACTTGTGGGTTTTACACTGACACAGATCGGCATGTACATGGGTAACAAATTTGGCCGCTCTCCACGCCCAGACGAAAAACTGGATGCAGGTCTGAAGGGTTTGCAGAACGACTTCGTGATGTATCACTATACAACTCCAGCTTCGCACCTGCTTGTTGGTCCTGCAGGGCTTTGGATTGTCATGCCCTATCATCAGCGCGGAAAAGTGGAGTTCAAAAAGAATCGCTGGCGTATAAGCGGCGGCGGATTTCTGCAAAATTACATGCGGATCTTCGGGCAGGAAGGTCTGGGCCGTCCGGACATTGAGATCGACAGTGAGATCAGATCGCTCAAAAAGTATCTAGCCAAGAAGATCGACGAATCCGAAATTCCGGAGATCAACGCGTTGATGGTCTTCACAAACGATGAGGTTGAAATTGATGGAGAAGATTCACCTGTCCCAGCGCTGAAATTGAAGCAAGTCAAGGAATTCATGCGCCAAAAGGCAAAAGAAAAAAAGCTTTCTGCGGAGACGCTCAACCAATTAAAGACTGCATTTGAGTGAAGAACAATAAGCTTCTTTGGGATATTCAAAGATGAGTTCCGCCGAGCAGGGAATAAACAAAAAAACTAGTTTAAAGAACGTTGTAATCCCTATATTGGCATCCATACTCGGGACGCTCATTGCTTTATTTCCAAGCAATCCAAATAACGTGATGCTGCCCTCGCGTGATTCGGGCGTCTTTCTTTATGTAGGCTGGAGGTTTCTAAATGGTGACATTCCTTATCGAGATATCTGGGATCACAAGCCTCCGCTGATTTATTTTGTAGATGCATTTGGATTAACCCTCACTCCCCATTCGCTCTGGGGAGTATGGTTTCTCCGAATCATTTTTATTTTTTTCACACTCCTGGTTATCTATAAATTACTGGATAGGGAATTTGGAATTTACTCTGCTCTCGCGGGGACAATTATCCTTACATCTGGACTCTTGACGATTCTCGAAAAAGGCAATGTAACAGAAGAATATGCCTTGGTATTCCAGGCGTTATGCTTTTGGTTGTTTATCAAGACTTGGAAAAAGGATTTTCCCATTCGCGATTCGTTCTGGATCGGGGTTTTGGGCGGATTTGCCTTCAATTTTAAACAAACAACTATTGGGATATGGATAACATATGGCCTTTTTTTGTTGGCAATTCGACTCTTCCAGCGCAAATATCCTTTCAAAGATCTTGTATCCTTGCTGGCAGGCTGGTTTATTCCGTCCCTTGTGTTGGTGATTTATTTAGCAACTCAGCATGCACTGACAGATTTCTGGGAGCAGGGATTTCTCTACAACTTTGTGTATATCGGCAAACACGAAGGGATTCGGAGATTGATCCCTGTTTTCCTCAAAGGATTCCTGTATTTGAAGAACGGCTGGGTTTTATATCTATCCGTGGTTGGCTGGCTGGTAGGACTCGTCTATGTTTGGGTTAAGCGAAAAGCCTTTGCAGATGTCCATCCGTTGATCTTGATTGCGCTCGTCAATTTGCCGATTGAAATCATTCTCATTACGATTTCAGGTCGTTCCATTCTTCATTACTATCTGACGCCCTTGCCTGTCATGGCAATCCTGGCAGGAACCTTGGTGTATACCGTGCCATTTCTTGTTGAGAGAATCTCGCCTATGGCTCCCCAAGCACTCCGGCGCTGGGTTTCGGCCGTCGTATTAGCAATCGTCCTGATCGGACAGTTTGGGCAGATCAAATATTATCCTCAATACGTCCGTATCTTGAGTGATAATGATTATGCCCCTGTGATCGACTACGTTTCAAAGAATACCAATGAAGGCGACCAGATATTGCTGATCGGGGCGGAGAGCGTTGTGAATTTTCTGGCGCGCCGTGAAGCCCCCACGCGCTATGTTTATCAATATCCGCTTGCCTTGCTGGGACGCCGTCCCATGTTCGAAGAATATTTCAATCAGATTTTAGAAAACAAACCAACACTGATCATTGACACGCGCGGACGACCTCGTCTGGATGACAAACTTTATACGCCTCTGCAAAAGAGGTCAAAAATTGTGCGTGATGGCGTGAAATATTTGGGTGAGCATTATCAACAAGTCGCGCAATTTGATGAGTGGTTTGTGTATAGGTTTATTGGAAAATAACTTTCCTTTGCTCAAGCCGCCGTCCTCGGCGGCGGTACGTAGATAATACCGAATACCGCCGCCGAGGACGGCGCTGGAAGCCGGAATAATTTATGATACACTTGTTCTACTTCTGCAAGTAGAAAACAAAATCTTATTGAAAAGAGAATTACTTTGAGCATAGAATGTTTGCCCGAATGCTCAACGAAGTACACGTATTATGCAATCTATTGTTGCCATTGATATTGAGACCACAGGGTTGAGTCAAGAACGGGATGCCATGATCGAAATCGGGGCGGTGAAGTTCAAAGGTCATCGCGTCGAAGATGAGTGGTCAACTCTCGTTAATCCCAACCGACATATTCCCGAATTTATTTCCGCGCTGACAGGCATTAGCGACGTGGAAGTGCGCAACGCACCGCGCTTTCTTGAGATCGCCAAGGAACTGGAAGCCTTTGTCGGCAACTCTCCCATCGTTGGACACAACGTCCGTTTCGATCTTGGTTTTCTGCAGCGGGCAGGACTATTCCAATACAACGAAGTGGTTGACACGTATGAACTAGCCTCCGTGCTAATGCCGACTGCCAGCCGATACAACCTCGGCGCGCTTGGTAAACAATTAGGGATTCTTTTGCCAGCCACCCACCGCGCCTTGGACGATGCCAAGGTCACGATGGCTGCGTTCAATCGTCTTTTTGAAATTGCGCGCGAGCTTCCGCTTGAGGTGGTCGCGGAAATTGTCCGCTTGAGCGAGCCACTTGAATGGGATGCAGCCTGGTTATTCCAGGAAGTGATCCGGGCGCGGGCCAAAGAGGGAGTCCAATCCAAAAAGGTCAAAAAGAAGGATGCGGGCGCGTGGTTCGATGAGTCCAAGTTCCCGCCACTCGCCAACCCAGAGAACCCTGTGCCACTCGATCCCGAGGAGATCGCCTCGGTGCTCGAGTATGGTGGACCGTTCTCGCGCTATTTTCAATCCTTCGAGCAGCGCCCCGAACAAGTGGACATGCTGAGGGCGGTGACCAACGCACTTTCCTACGGAAACCACTTGATGGTCGAAGCCGGAACGGGCGTTGGGAAAAGCTTCGCGTATCTTGTGCCCGCCGCGTTGTTTGCGCTGCAAAACAACACGCGCGTGGTTGTCTCCACGAACACGATCAACTTGCAGGACCAACTCATCCAGCGCGACCTTCCGAATCTTTGTCAGGCACTTGATCTTGATTTCCGCTTTGCCGTGTTGAAGGGACGTTCGAATTATCTTTGCCCGCGCCGTTTGGAAAACCTTCGTCATTACGGTCCGCGCACTGCTGATGAAATGCGCGTGCTGGCAAAAGTGATGGTCTGGCAGCTCAACAATCAAAGCGGCGATCGCAGCGAACTAAATCTTACAGGTCCTGCGGAGCGGGAAGTGTGGGTGCGCGTCTCTGCCGAAGATGATGCCTGCACGACCGAAACGTGCATCAAGCGTACGGGTGGCGCGTGTCCGTTCCATCGTGCAAAAACGATGTCGCAATCCGCGCATGTGCTGGTCGTCAATCACGCGCTGCTTTTATCGGATGTCGCGACAGGCAGTAAGGTCCTGCCCGAATATTCGAATCTCATCATCGACGAAGGCCATCATCTCGAAAGCGCGACGACCAACGCGCTTTCCTTCAAGCTGAATCAATTTGATCTGGAACGGATGATGAAGGAAGTAGGCAGCTCAAGCGCGGGTGTACTCGGACGTTTGCTGACAGAGACGCAGGAAACGCTCCGCCCCTCCGACTTTGGCCTGCTCCAGCAAAAAGTGAATCGCGCCACCGATATGGCGTTCCGCATCGAGCAGATGAACCGTGAGTTTTATAACATTCTCAATGAATTTGCAAAGCTCCAACGCGAAGGGCAGGCACAATCCAATTACTCCTGGCAGATGCGCGTCCTCCCGGCTACACGGACGTTGCCCGGCTGGGATGAGGTGGAGATCGCCTGGGATACAACCGGCGAAACATTGCGCATGTTGATGATCTCGCTTGCCGAGATTTACAAAGGCGCGGCAGAGTTATATGCAGAAGGATACGATAATCTCGAAGATGTGATGGGAGATATTAGTAACCTGGCGCGCCGGCTTACCGAAGCGGAAACAAATATCACCGGCATGATCAGCAAGCCTAACCCGGGCATGGTCTATTGGATCGAGGTCCAGCCCAATGGGAACAGACTTTCACTGAATGCCGCACCGTTGAGCGTCGGACCTTTGGTTGAAAAATATCTCTGGCATGAGAAACGCTCTGTGATCCTCACCTCCGCCACTCTCACCGCTCACGGCGAATTCCAATACTTGCGGAACACCCTCGGCGCGGACGAAGCAGACGAGATGCAGCTTGGCTCTCCGTACGATTACGAGAACGCCGCATTGCTCTACATCGCAAATGATATCCCGGAGCCAAATGTCAATGGCTATCAGCAAGCGCTTGACCGCGCGCTGCTCGCTACCGCCAAAGCCACCGGCGGACGGATGCTGGTGCTGTTTACCTCCTATGCCGCGCTGAAGAAAACCGCCCAAAATATTACGGGACCATTGGCACGTGAAGATATTTATGTTTATGAACAGGGAGATGGCGCTTCGCCAAATGCGCTGCTGGAATCCTTCAAAGCGACGGATCGTGCCGTGTTGCTTGGCACGCGTTCCTTCTGGGAAGGCGTGGATGTACCGGGTGCGTCGCTATCCATTGTGGTGCTGACAAAACTTCCCTTCGATGTCCCCACTGATCCGTTGATCGCGGCGCGCTCTGAAATGTACGAAGATTCCTTCCAGGAATACTATCTGCCCGAAGCCATTCTGAAATTTCGCCAGGGATTTGGACGCTTAATCCGAACTGCATCCGATCGAGGTGTAGTCGCCATTTTAGACCGCCGCGTGCTGACCAAGCAATATGGGAGATTATTCCTGGAGTCCTTGCCACAATGCACCGCTCGGCAGGGACCCGCGACGAACCTCGCCCGCGAAGCTGGGAAATGGTTGGGGATGTAAATTACCGATAGGGAAGTCGCCTGGACTTTAAACAGTCCACTGGCAACTTGACTGGCCGGAGCAATAGAGGCATGATAAATAGGGAAAGGATTGCAAAAAACTTCTTCATGGTGTTCTCCTTTGCTGGGCGATTAATTTCGTTTGAGTAATTCGACATAATTGGGCTTATTTTACGCATCAGCTAAAAACCCAATAGTGACAATCGTCATAAAAAATTATGTAAACGATTGTCAATTTTGTTAAGATGACTACAAAAAGATTGTGCAGCCTTTACCGGCTTTGGAAGGCGACAGAAGATGTAAAATATAGGCATGCTGAGTGCAGCGGCCCCTCGAAAGATGAACAATTTCCATTGGCGTATCCTGTTTAATCTGACCGTTCTCAGCGCTTATTTCTATGCGTCCATGGAATGGTTGTTCTTCGCGACCAAGCCGTCCTCCCTGTCTCTCCTATCATCCTTTGACAAAGTGAAGGTTTTATTTCTAACTGCGGGAACTGTCGCCCTGATTTTCATTGTCTTCTTGCTCGTCCTCTCCCTTCCTGCGTTACTCGTCACCAATTCAAATTGGAGGGCACGTCTACGGACCGTCGGATATATTGTCCCAGTGCTTTTACTTTCCATCACTGCGCTCATCATGCTGGACAATTTCACCTACACGGTATTCAAATTTGGAATTGTTTCGACGAAAGGCTTTTGGCGCGGGGTCTATGCACTGGGGTTTGTACTTTTCTTCTGGTACATGCTCCGTTCCACAAAGCAGGCATGCTGGGCACATC
>DASWEH010000155.1:0-7752 GCA_036394895.1 Anaerolineales bacterium | reverse complement strand
ATATATAAAGTAAGATTTTGGACGCGCGGAGAGAACCCTGTGATAAACCAATCATTTTCGCGGCCAGACGCATATTTGTAATGATAATCGCCAAAGCCGATAATGCTTGGTCCCCACATTTTCGGTTCAGCCTTGGTGGCTCTTTTCATGATCTTCAAAATTTGATAACAGTCTTCTCGCTTTTTCTCATCTCTGATCCCCTCTAAAAACTTATTCACGCTGGCTTTTGTGACTTGGGTCTTTAATTCTGCCATGTTCGACTCCTTTGAATAAAACGTCAGGTGAGTTGGCGGCATTATAGCATGGCAGGGATTATCGCTTGTCTCATAAATTACTAAACTTTTTGGTAAAAAATTATGAGCGAATATCACAAGTTCGGTTTAGTAAATTATGCGATACTCTGTCACATAAATCCACCGAAAGTTTGATCCTACAAGTAACTCAGCCACGGCTTGGATGGATTGTTCGCCCGATAGTTTTGATACCACCTACAAATTGGATATAACAATAGGATGACCAAGATCCAGACAAAGTACACGGCTCCCAGACTCAGTCCAAAGTTGCTCAATGCTCCTGACATGATCCCCCTGGCTGACAGGATATACTGATGCCAGTCACGACCTTCGTAAACAAGCCAGACGATAGCGAGCGCGTGAATGACATACAAATGAACGATATAGAAAAAGAAGGGGACTTTGCCGAAGACTACCGCAGGCTTTGGGAGGCGATTTCCGAAAGCTTCAATCACGGATAGAAGGATCAGTGCTGGTCCCATAGTCATTAATAGAAATTGTAATGATGGCGGATATTTCGTCGTGTTCAGGAATGACATCAGGCTGAACACAAAAGAGTCTTGCGTTCGCCAGGAGTGCGGCTCGCCATAGAAATGGAAACCGCGCAGAATAATAAACAGCAACGTTGCACTTATTCCTATACTTAAAAGCCATCGTCTTCTCTGCTCGGCAGGGAAATCATTCTGGTAGAGGGAACCAAAACCATAGCCCAGTGCCATCAGCCCAATCCATGGTAAGACGGGATAAACAAAGTTAACGAAATGAGTTGAATCGATGAATACAGAGTGAGGTTGGTGAAGAGCATACCAAATGATGTCTTGAGCGGATGATCCTCCCACTGTAACGGAGTCCAGCAAATTGTGCCCAAAGACGAGGAGTGCGCCGATTCCCAGGATGGACCCATTCGGCAAAAACACCAAAGCGGACAAGGCTACCATACTAACCCCAATTGCCCAGATGACCTGTAGGATGCGAAAGCTGTATGTAATGTCAAATGTCCAGGCGAAATTGACGATGAACAGCTCAACAAAGATCAACCACAGTCCGCGTCTGAGGAGGAACAAAGCTGTTTCTTTGACGTTCGCTCGCTTCATTCCGTAAAGATATGCGGAAGTACCAGCCAGAAACACAAATATCGGCGCGCAGAAATGTGTGATCCAACGTGTAAAGAAGAGCAGGGGAGTGGTCGTCGCCAGGTCCGTTGGCTCTGAATACCAGGTGCCGAACCCAAAGTACATGCGCACGTGATCCAGCGCCATAAGGATAATTACCAATCCGCGCAGAAAATCAATGGATGTAATTCTTACGTTTGCATCACTCGGTGTCATTGTCCGTGCGGAAAACTACCATTTCTCTCGATGAATATATTCTTCATCAGATTTGCGGCCGCGCCTGAGAGATGGCGAAGGGATGTCCGGCGCGCGATATCCAAGGGCGATGACTCCGACTGGGGTCACCTCAGCGGGCATATTCAGCAGCGACCGAAGCGTGTCTAAATCCTTTGAACCGGCAAAAGCAGTGACCAAACCCTCATCGATGGCAGCCAGCAGCACGATCATGACAGCACAGCCAATATCCATAAACCAGTAGGGCACGGGCCAAACGATCTCTGTTCCATCTTCGCTTACTTTGTCCGCTTCCTGATAGCGGCGATGATAGGCAGTTTCGCTTGTACAAGGAATGAGCAGGACCGGCGCGTTGGAAATAAAGGGAGCAAAGCCTCTTTGGACATATTCGTCTTCCTCACAAGTGGCTGCAATGGCTTTCTTTAATTCCGGGCGAGTCACCACGATAAAAGATTGTCCCTGCGTAAAGCCAGCACTCGGTGCGTGGCGCGCCAGCTCCAGGATGCGGTCAATGATCGCCGGGTCAACTGGCTTGTCTGCAAAGTTTCGTACCATACGTCTTTTCAGGACGGTGTCGCGAAATTCCATCTGGATCTCCCTTGAAATGATTTGGATTAACCTTGCGAGGGTTTGACTGCCTCGCCTGCGATGTGATCGATAGAGTCTTCGCAAGGATGATGGAGAAATTGTTAATGTGCACAAAGTATAACCCCCAAAATTATTTCAAAAGATAACATAAAACAATCCACACTGAAAGCGTGGATTGTTTTATGTTGCATATCACGATTTGAATTTATTGGCGTTCCAAAGCTGAATGTCCATAGGCTGCTGACCAGCCAATGGCTGCGCCCAACATGAGGATTCCCGGAGCGAGGACAGGATTTGCGCCTTCGAGTGTAGCCATCATTAACTCCCAGGTTGTGGCATTCGGTTGGATCTCCATTTGAAAGCCCAGATTATTCGCCATATGTTCGTAGATGCCAATCAGGCTGCAAAGTCCAATCACGATCATTGACCAGCGCAAAAAGTTGATCGTCACAGGACCTGGTCGAAAATGTGCCAGAAACAGGGTGATCAAACCCCAGCCACTCAACAGGAAGGGAAGCAGTTGTATGGTTTCAGTCCAATGACTCAGGAAGAAAAGTTCCGTGACAGTCATGATGAATACGCCCCCCGAGATGATCAGCAGGAGCTGGCGTATCCGTGCCAGGGACTGCTCAGAGTTCATTAATTGCCTCCCAAATAGGTTTTGGCAATCTCCAACTCGTCTGCGGAAACGTATTCACTCAGTTTGCTCAGAAAGGCATCGGTTGATTCAAACGGGCGGGCTGATATTAATGAGGCAGCTTCATCAGCAGTGAAGCCCGGAATTTGTTGCAGGGTTTCGGAATCAGAGCCGTTGATCGCAATCGGCACATAGACGTATTTTTCGTACTCAGCGACTTGCGCCTCATCCACATATTTTCCAATTTCCTGGCGAAATTGTTGAATGCTAATATAGGGTCGGTACTCCATAAATTCACGCACCATGCGATTCCCCAGCCCAGGAACGGCGGCAACAAAGTCATCGCCGGAGGCGGTGTTCAAATTGACTTTGGTCACATTTGCAGGGTTAACAGCTTGACCCGACGATGAATTGTTTGTTGTTGAGGAGGTGGATGTCGGCACGGCGGATGCACAGGCGGACAGCACGATCATACAGAGGAATACCAGTGAAAGTAAAGTTGATTTTCGATTCATTCTCTTCTCCAAGGTTGTAAATTTCCCGTGAGTATATATTTTCATTGTGAACATCTGGTGAAATTATTGTCAAGAAATTGTGTGGATAATTTTGCCGATAAAAACGCAAACAATCCATGCAATGGTCTGCATGGATTATCTAATCAGAAATCTCTGGATGTTACTCAGGGAGCTGTGGGTGTGGTTGGGGTATTCGTGGCTGTGGCAGCGGGCGAAGTGAGACTGACTTCCAGAGTATAGGATTTGCTTGAGCCACCCGTAAGGCTCATAAGATTGATCGCGTAGTCTCCGCTTTCTGTAACCGTTGTACTCCAAGCTGGGCTGGCGTCTAACGGTTTGAGAGCGATTCCCGTGGGACTATTGACGCCAATGGCAACTTCGTTTGCCGGGGCGGTGAGTTTAATGCTTAACGTTTGTCCCTGAGCCGCAGCGAGAACATAATGGATGGTTTCATTTGGGTTGATGACACCCACTCGAGCTGCGCTGGTTTGACCGGGATCAATCGTGATTCGGATCACTGGCGTTGTGCTAGCTGTAGGAGGAACCGCAGTAGTGCCCGCTGGCACTGGTGTAACACCTATTGTGCTGCCTGCCGAATTTAGCGGGATCTTGATCACGGTCCCGGCGGTGAGCGCTACCGGATTCACCTTTTGCAAGACGGCAATGTCTGCATTGTATCGTTGCGCGATGGACGGCCAGCTATCACCCGCTTGAACTGTATAGAAGCTGATACACGGAGGTCCATAGATCTTGCCCGAGCTTCCGATGCGCGGGACAGTAACGATCATTGAGGGTAGGATGAAGTCTGGATCACTGATCTGCGGATTGGCGTTACGCACATCGTTATAGGTAGCGCCATAACACCGCACGATCTGGATCAACCATTCTCCTACCGCCACTTGATGTTGGATGGTCGTGCCCGGCGTCAAATTTGAGGGAGGTTGAGTTGTTGGAGGAACTTGGGTGATGGGGGCTGCGAGATTTGTGATCGTTACCGAAGCAGCTGCTGAGGTTTGCCCTCCACCAGAGGCGGTTGCGCTGTTCGTTACATTCGCCAGGTTCATATCCGCCTGTGTAATGACATAGGTTCCTATACAGGAAACACTCTGGTTGGGGGCAAGCGTGGTATCTCCAGGTCCGCAATTCACTGGTGCTGCTAGTTTGTTATCGGTGACCGTGAATTGAGACGGACCAAGCGGCGTTGTCCCTGTATTCGTGATGTTGTAGGTATAGGTAATCGATTCTCCGGCCTTGCCATAGGTCTGCGAGCTGGACGTTTTCGCCAACTTCAATATGGCGGAAGGCTGTGCAGCGCCCAGTGTAAGCGTGATCCCGGTTTGGACGGATGCCACTCCACCAAGCGTTGCGGTGGCAACATTCGTAACTGACCCAGTAGTGACATCGGCCTGTGAGATTGTATAAGGCGCAGTACAAGTGATCGTTTCATTCGTATCGAGGTAATTATCTTTATTGCCGACTGTATTGACAGCAGGGCAAGTGACCAATTTGGAGCCATCCGTAACGACAACAGGTCCCGCCAGAGGGGTAGCCCCAGTATTTGTAATCACGTAATTGTACGTGATGATTTCACCCGCCTGGCTGAAGGTGGTTGCTCCGTTTTGAGTCTGAACGGTTAACTTCACAGCTGGATTATTCCCGATGATGGTCGTTTGGGGTCCAAATAAATTGCACGCAGAGAGAACCAGAACAATGATCGATGACAAAGAATTGCGGATGATTCTATTCATGCACGTATCCTTTTCCTGATCTCGCTCCCGCGGGACTTCAGCGATCGCGGCTCGATAACAACCCGTGCCTATAAACTCTGTAAATTAGTATAGCATTAAGCCAGCAAAATAATGACGCGAATTTTTACTTAGCCGGAAATCTCTTCCAGTTTTGCTTTGAGGCCTGCCATCGACTTGTTCATCGAGGGACGGCCAATCAACGGGTAGATGAAGAAGCGAAATGCAAAAGCCACAAAGGGATTCAAATTTACGGTCATGATGCGCTTGATAAGCACCCCTCCGTTTTGCTGCGTAAACGTGAATTCGTGTATCACCCTTCCGAAATCCGGATCATGGGCGGCGAAGGCAAACTTGTGCGGTGGCTCGAATACAGTGATCTGAACCGTATTGGGTCGGTCTTTTTGGATTGCTACTTGGCCTCGAGATTGATATTCCTTGCCCACCGCAACCGGACCCGGTGTGACTGCTTCGATCTTCAATTCCCCACCACTCCATTCAGGATGGCGGGTGAGATCGGATACATAGTCAAAGGCTTTCTGCAACGGAGCGCGGACGAAGATCTCATGGGAACGCACGACAGTCGTCATGAGCCGTTCCTCCTCATTGGAATAATTCGAACTTTGTCTTTCCCAAAAGCAGAGATCAATGTTGTGATCATTTTCCCGAGCCTGTATTCCTTGCGGAAATCAGATGGGAGTTCATTGGTAGTCACTTGTCGAAAACCGAATTGTTCATAGTAGGGTGCCCGCTTATCACGGCACATCAGATAGAGCGTGCCCTTCTCTCGACTCAATATCTCATTCATCAAACGTGCGCTGATTCCCTGACGTCGATACTCCGGTAGAACAAACCCCGATGCCACCTCCCGCGTACCCTGTGAATAAACCTTCACCTGGCGTACCCCTACGATTTGTCCATTTTCTTCAGCAACGAGGAAGTTCTCCCAATATAAATTTCTTGGGTTGATCTTGGCCTGGCGAATGTATGAAACAATCGTTTGCTGATCTTCCTGTCTGGCAGGACGAATGCTAATAGCCACAATGTGCCTACCTGTAAACGGTCGTATCTTATCGAGATGAGTCATTTGATTCTAACTCAAACCCTCCTTATTAAGCCGATGATAGACGGGCAATCTTAAATCAAAAACGCGACCCAATCTGAGTCGCGCTTCTGATGTAGAGGATTACTCTATGGTTATGAGACGGGCACGACAAAATTATATTGTCCCTGCAGACCATCGCTCGCCTCCTGTATGGATAGAAGCAGGTTCGCGTTATAAATCCCATCTGAGTCATTTTGGGATACACCTGGGAAGAACAATTGGGAGGTGATGATTTCTCCGTTGGGTGCCTGCACTTTGAAGTGAATATGCTCGGTGCGTCCTGGGTAAAGTCCAGGGACGACAGTCGTCAGTTGAAAGTGACCGTTTTCGTCAGTGAATTGATGTCCGCGCAAAGTGTAGCCGCTGTTGTCATAATTTCCATTTGCGTCCGCCTGCCAGAAATCCAGCCAGGCATTTGCCACAGGTTGACAGTTGGTATCGTAAACGTAGCCTGTGACAATCAGTTTGGTGCCGGTCATGCCGTCCTGGTACAAGTCTGCCTGTTCTGGCGAGCCTGTCTTGTAATATGGACCTTCGGTCAGCTCGGGCGTGACGCTTGAAGACGTCTTACCACCACTACACGCGAGATTAGGGTCCATGCTCTCTGCAGTAATGTTCACTTCCGTTGTGGCAGTCACATTTGAATCTGTGCTGCTGGTTGAAGTGGGTGAGGTTGCATTGGAATCAGTGTTACTGACGGTAGTGGGCACTACTGTATTGACAGCATCGTTTGATGGGCTTGTCGCGGCTGTTGCGGGCGCGCATGCGGCGAGTGCAAGGATGCTGATTGTCATCACAAGACTAAAGATGTTTTTTCGGTTCATTTCTTTTCTCCATTTGTACACCGTACCGCATAATAATGTAAACCTGAAGTTTAGAATTTGGCTTACAAAACGATTCAAAATCTTACTGATTAACGCGAAAAGCGGTAAAGATGAAATAGAGTATATCTGTTCGATGTTTTGAGTATGTGAAGAAGATGTGAGTTTTTTATGAAGAATGGAAGATAGCGTCGATGATCACGGAATACCAGCACCAATCCATCACAGCGCAGGGCCAAGCAGGATGATGAGTATGAATTGATTGAAGATAATTTGAATGGCAAATGCCAGAGCGTAGGCGATCAATCCCCAGCCCGTGAGTTGGACGGTGATTTTCTGCGAGTTCCGCGCAAGCAGGTACGCGCCAAGCCAAAGCGTGAAGCCAAAGAAAAAGAGTTCCAGGGTTGGCATGGATTGATTTTGATCCAAGATACCCCAGCCTCTTCCCACCTTAAGTGGTGTGTACTCAAAGCCCACGCGCCCGTTTATGCTGCGCGTTGTTTCAATATGTTAGATAACCCAGATACTATGACGTTTGCTTCTGGAGGTTGCTAGCCCATCAGCTTGTCGAACTCATCTACAGATACTGCCGGTGCAGTACTGAACGAGGCTCCTAACAATTTGCCTAAAGCGGCTGAGGTCTTCATAGCCTGCCCGGTATCTGGCATCTCCACAATGAGGACCAGGTCCACATCTCCGAGC
>DASWEH010000154.1:0-8571 GCA_036394895.1 Anaerolineales bacterium | reverse complement strand
GATTCCCGAGCGACGCTCACGCACGATGGACAGGGCCGCGAATGTGATCGACAAATGTTGCAAGAGCAGGACGATGACCGCGGGAGCAAAAAAATCGGTTGGGGTAAATTCTACATTGGATAGGGGAGTTGTCTCCACGGTGAAGGGACTGACCAAAACATTGGAGCCCATAGAGCGGAATGTAGTCAGTTGCTCCTGAACAGTCGTGAGATCTTTTTCGAGGTCGCTGACTTGCGCAGTTGTATTTGTATCTCCTGGTGGAATAGCCTGTTTAAGCGCTTGTGTCTTTGTAATGGCATTTTCCAGGTTCCCCTGCAGCGAGCCGGCATCCTGCTGTCCCGTTTCGGTTACCGATTGCAGGATGCGGCGATTGACCTCGTCGGTATATATTCTGGCTACAGAGTTAATATATGCAATTTGGAATGGGTCAACTTCATTATGATAAATAATAAACATTGCCTGCTGGTTGTTTCGAACGGTTTCGAGTGCGTTCGCGGGAATAAGAATAACAAGGTCAGTCTGGTTAAGCGCAAGTTTTGCCAGCGCCAGTTCCTTGTTGTTTTCTTCAGCCTGGTCGGCAATCCCAGGAATAGAGTCGGTAAATAATTTCTCCTCTTGAAGGGAATCGGGGTCTTCGTATACAAATGTCGTTCTCAATGTACGGTTTTGGTCCGGGTATCCCAACCCGAATAGGAACATGACCAGAAACGGTCCGAGTACCAACGTCAGGATCAGCTTGGGTTGACGCAAAATTTCCGTCAACTCCTTGCTCATAAAAGAAGAAATGCGGATGAGAAATTTAAACATTGACGGTCTCCTTTTCGATTAATCTTACGAAGACATCGTCAAAAGGAGGGGAGATTTGCTCCATCTTTTCCACATTGATTCTCTGTGCTTTGGCGGCTTCCATCAATGCTGGCATGGCTGTGTCTGCTTCGTCAACAACTAATTCGATTTCCTGGTCATTGATCACTCTAATTTTGCCCTGCACAAAAGGAAGGTCTTCCAGTTTTTTTCGGTTCTCATACCTTATCCACTCGGTGGTCTTGATTCCGACGATATCTCCTCCATAGGCTTTTCGCCGCAATTCTTCTGGAGAATCAACCATCAAAAGTTTCCCTTCGTACATCACGCCAACCAGGTCACAATAGGCAGCTTCACCAACATATTGGGTGGTGATGAACAAAGTACGACCCTGTTCCTGCAATCCTTTGAAGTAGTCCCAAAACTTGCGCCGCAAGATCGGGTCAATCCCGGTGGTAGGTTCATCCAGGAAAAGCAGTTCCGGATTATGAACCAATGTGGCAGCTAAACTGAGGCGTCTTTTCATCCCTCCAGAAAGAGCCCTTGCTAATTTCCCTTTAGCTTCCTTTAATTCCACGAATTCGAGCAGTTTGTTCAAACGACCGTGCCTGAAGAGGCTTACTCCATAAAAAGATGCTGCAAAGTTCAAGTTTTCCCAAACTGTTAATTCAGGGTACAGAACAAAGTTCTGGATCAAATAACCAATTTTTTCCTGGTCTGATTTCGAGAATTCGATTGGATGTTTGCCAAGGACAGTTACCTCACCGGAGGTCGGTTTATAGATCCCGGTTAATAAGCGAACGGTCGTGGTTTTCCCGCATCCACTTGGACCGATAAAACCGAAAATAGTGCCGCGCGGCACCTTCATCGTGAGAGAGTTTACAGCAACTTCTTCTCCAAATGTTTTGGTCAATTCATGTGCATCAACAACATCCCCTGATAAATTTTTGTTTTTTGTAAGATCCATTTTGTCCTGTCTTAAATTTGTTTATAAAATAGAGCAACTGAAAGCGTTGCTCCGGTAGAACTCAGTTTGGTTTACTTACCCATAGCGTATTTTTTGACACCCGCACTGTAACTATATCATCCCCTTCTTCTCAATCAATTGGGGATGTTGCTATCCATGACTAGGGTTTTCCCTATTGAATTTTGAGCACGCAAACAAACCCGATTCATCAAGAATCAAGTTTTCTTGAATATGGATTGAATTCAATTGGGTGAAATTATGTGCGATGTTTTTTCAAGCAATACATAACATTGCGCTGCACAGTAAATCAGCAATCTTCTATCTTGTATTTGCTAAAGAGGGGCTATTCTCATTTGGACTGACCCAGACATTCAAATCCCATTTCTCAGCGGGATTTCCGACCTCTATCGCTTCATTTTCTTCCATAACATGTCTGGCTCTTGCTTCACTTTGAGAGTCACCAACACTGACAGTGACCAACACACCTTCTTGTTTTATTTTTCGGGTCATGACCTCAGCTTTTTCTCTTGACCGAAGCAGCTTAGATGCAACTCCTAAAATAATCCCGGTCAACCCACCTGCCACTATGCCTGCCATTATGGAGGCGAAAAGAAAGACTGGATTGAAGTTAACAGATCCTGGTTCCAAGCCCGGCAGTATGATCTTGCCAGTGCCTACCAGAAACCCTATGAAACCACCCATCGCGGCTATGATGAGCCCACCGATAAAAGCGTTCTTTGCTATATCTTGAATTCTGACATTTGTGGCACGTGCCGTTCTATTTCTTGGCTTGTGTATGAACATACTGATTTCTTCACTGGGGAATCCAGAATTTTGCAAAGACTCATAAGCACGATTAGCAGTTTCCTGCGTTTCGAATAAACCACCGATCATATTTTTCATCGTGTCATCTCCATAGATCATAACGGGATTCGCTTGGGAAGAAGAAATCCTTGTTTAACGGCGGCACCTAAAAGCGTAGGATGAGAGTGGTCTTTTTTATTTACGTCCCGTGCAAAAAGTGACAGGCAGCCTGCCCGATCCCCGAGCTGCCGCCTGTCACAATTGCTATCTTTCCGTCAAATAAAGGCATGGTATTTCTGACTACTGAGCCTCCATATTGACGTGACTTACTGCGATTTGAGTGAGTTTTTTATTTGCCTCTCCTTCTTCATCCAGAGTCTGTTGCAGGAGTTGAGCTGCACTGTGATATCCCAATCGCTCTGCCCAAGTGCGGGCAGCGCCATAACTGGCAATTTCATAATGTTCCGCCTTTTGGGCGGCTGCGATCAGACCTGCATCCAATACATCAGGGTCAACATTTTCCTTCATAAGCTCACTGCCTTCTTCTATTATGCCTTCCATGCCGACGCATTTCTTTCCGCGAGGGGAGCCGCCTAACTCAGAAAAGATACGTTCAATCCGTTCTACGTGCCCTTCCGTTTGTTTAAGGTGCTCCTGAAAAGCCTGTTGCAGGTCAGAGCTTTGTGAATTTTTCGCCATTTTGGGCAATGCTTTGACCAGTTGTTTTTCGGCGCTGTAGAGATCCTTCAACATATCCATGTACAGATCTTCCAAGGTTGTCATCTTAGCAGCCATAACTTACCTCCAATTTCTAACACTAACTATTTTTGTTTGAACTTGCTTATTCTATTAATATTCTAAATTTTGCCAAATGAATTAACAATGGGGGATGGTTCTGCAAAACAGTAGGGCTTTCCCTAGCGAGGCAGATTAAGGTTTTTCTTTTGGGTGGGTTCACCCGGGTTGTTCTTCAAAATGCTGAGCTACTCCTCGCCCTTGAACCTCACCTCAAACTACACAGTTTCCTTACCGATCCATTTACACCGCCTCTTTGACCAACTTCTCCTTTTCCAATAAAGGCAAAAGCTCTGTTTTGAAGAACTTGAGAAATCCTTCCTGGTCCGGTCCCACCTGATGGATGTAGATGTGGTCATAACCATTTTCCTGTAATGACTGGATGGCTTTCAAATAAGAATTAGGATTTGGTCCGAGGATCGAATCTTCCGGGATTTTGGGCTCTCCCATTGCCTCGACGGCATCTTCAAAATGCTTGGGAGTCGGCAGGTCTGCGTGTAGCAAGCCAGAAATCCCAGAGACTGGCCACCATTGCTTCACCACTTCTTTTGCTTCTTCCATGGAGTATGCCCAGCACACTTTGACTGAGCCAAAACAGGGCTTTCCCAAACCGCCCTTCTTCTTGAAGGTTTTTACCACCTCATCGCTGGAGGTAGTGCTGATCAACCCATCCGAGATTTCGGCAGCCAGCTCAACTGACTCAGATCCAGAGGCGGCCATGTATATGGGAGGTAATTTTTCAGGAAGTGTGTAAATACGCGCGTCACGCACAGTGAAAAAAGTTCCGTTGCATGAATACTCCTTGCCCTTCCAAAGGTCTCTGATGATGTAAATAGCTTCGGACAACATTTTTTGGCGAGTCTCAATGCTGGGCCACACCTCACCCAAAATATGTTCATTTAAATATTCGCCGGTTCCCAATCCCAGGAAAAAACGACCAGGCATCATATCTGCAACCGTAGCAGCAGCCTGGGCCACCAAAGTAGGATGGATGCGCATAATAGGACAAGTCACACCGGTGCCCACTCTGACTCGTTGGGTGGACTGAGCGATGCCACCTAGCACACTCCATACGAACGAACTTTGTCCTTGTTGACTAACCCAGGGGTGAAAATGATCGGAGATGATCAGGAATTTAAAGCCGGCACTTTCTGCCATTTGGGCGTGAACAACCAGCTTCTTCGGATCATGTTCTTCGCTTGATAAGGCATATCCTAATGTAATCAATGTTTATTTCCTTTCCTTGTGAAGCTTATCCAAGGTGAATTCTATCGGTCTAACTCACGAGAGATTACTCACCTTAAAAAATAGGGTCTCCCATTTCTGGCGGGATGATTGAGAATCCGGAAGTTCTTCGCCACTGACACTGGCACCGTACGTGATTTGCTAGGCAAATCATGCAGGTGTTTCACCGATTTTCACTGATTCTTTTGGACAATCCGCGCCAATTCGTGAAACACCGGCACTGGCGCCAGGTGCCAGTGTCCGTGGCTAGGGTTTTGGGGCTTCCCGTTAAAAACGGTAGAGCCAAAAAATATTAATAGCCCGCTTAAAAGCGAGCACCAAAGCTTGGGTTATTAATGTGGTTCGAGTGGCGACTAGTCGCCACTCGAACATTAACTGGTCTTAAACAACTCGCCGTCCAAGGAATAGCGAGATGAGGAACAAGACCAGGAATACCCCAAACAAAATTTTGGCTATCCCAGCCGCGGCACCCGCGATACTTGAGAAACCAAGCAGTGCGGCGACCAAGGCAATGATCAAAAAGAAAACTGACCAAGATAACATAGGAACCTCCGTATCTGTAACTTTTATAACTATATAGCAACTGAAATTGCATTTCAATTCAGGATGTTCCTTAGAATACAGTAGGAACACAGTTCTTGGGTATAGGGCATTCCCCTAATGCCTTTAGGAATTTACCCCATAATAAGTTTCCCCCTTTACTCTTATAGTAAGAAGGAATCCAAACCAGTGGGTATTTGTTCATGGAATTCAATAAAAATCAAGCGTTTCATATTCCGGGAGAGTCTGGAAGGAACAAAAGGAGAGAAACCATGAGAAGGAAGCTTCGTAAGCACCAAAATAAAAGAGATGTGGTAAAGGTGATGACCGGCATGTTACTCGGCAGTGTGTTTGGCGCGGCGGTAGCATTGTTAATGGCGCCTGCATCTGGTGAGGAAATGCGTCGCAAGATTGCAGGTGAAACGGCGGGAGTGCGAGAAAAAATAAAGTCTGCTGCAGGGAATGTTGAGAGCAGAGTGCGTGAATTGAGAGAAGATATGAGTGATAGAACAACAGGTAGTGGTACCCGCTACCCAGCGTAGGAAACCATTCACATCGAGAGCCAGACGATTGAAGGCAACCTGGAGCAGAAAAATATTGCAAAGACCAGTGAAGGTCCGCTAAATAATACAGAGATACCTGCCAGCTTATGGATGAAGGATAACCATAAAGATTCCAGCGAGCTAACGAATTCGTAGGTATCTCTTTTATTCTGATAAGGCAAGTATGGATCCGATTAAAGTACTCCTGGTAATTGAAGTTCGGCTAATTGGCAATATATTCACCTCCGTGTTAGAGGATGAATCAGATATAAAGGTGACGGGTTGTGTTGCAACTCTTGAAGACGCGCTGGCATTCATTCAGACCCGGGAAGTCGATATTGCGTTGATAAGCGCCGATCTTCGTAATCAGGGTGCATTGAGATTTATGCATGCAGTGATGGATCGCAGTCTTCCCACCAAAGTCTTAGTACTAGGACTTTCGGAAGACAATAAAAATGAAGCGCTTCGATACATCGAAGCCGGGGCGTGTGGTTTGATTCTTAAAGATAGTTCTGTGAATGAACTTCTTGAAGCAATACGATTAGCTCAAAAAGGAGAAGCGCAGATTCCCAGTGGAATCGCAAGAGCCATGATGGAGCGCCTTTTCTACTTCGCCAGAATGTTCTCCGCGGTTGAGAATAAGATAGATGGAGAGGTTCGATTAACGTCACGCGAGCTCGAAGTATTGCAATTCATTGGAGAAGGCCTCACCAACCAGGAAATCGCAGCCCGTCTGGTCGTGGAGGTTGGGACGGTGAAAAATCATGTCCACAGTATTTTGGAAAAATTAAATGTTAATAACCGGGAGGAAGCCGCCTCCTATCTAGCTTTCATAAAGAAATAGTGGAATGAGAATCGAGTTGAAAGACCTCGCTGACATGAATCAGCATATTTATGTATACACATATTTGTCAGACAGAAAGCAATGACATCCTGGGATAGAAAGGGATAATCCACCAAATTAGGTAGGTGGATTCCCCATTGTGATAAACACAGCTAACTCTTATAGTTATATCAATCCAATCGATGAAGGAGATAGTGTGAACGAGTATCCGCAGGTTCTATCAGCCAGCAGCATTATCGGTGATAAAGTCCTCAACACCGCTGGAGAACAACTTGGAAGTATCAAGGAGTTAATGATCGACCCTGATGATGGTTTTATTATCTATGCCGTATTATCCTTCGGTGGTTTTCTGGGGCTGGGCGATAAACTGTTTGCGATCCCATGGGAAGCATTGGCATTAGATACTGAGAATCATGCTTTTATCCTGGATGTGGATAAGGAAGTATTGAAAAATGCGCCGGGGTTTGATAAGGATCATTGGCCAGACAATGCCCAGTATGAGGCGGGCTGGCTTCTGGATATATATGAGTACTATGGTTATTCACCCTACTGGATGCCTGATGAGCAGGAGGAGAATCAGGAATAAAGTGCACTTTTATGGGGTAAAAGGGATGTACTGGCAAAAGGATACGCTCCGACCTACTAGCGGGTCGGAGCGTATCCTTTTAATAGAGTGCAGAAGCTGAAGGTCGGCAACAACGCATCTACTAAACCGATTATTTTGCTTCTTCCAAGTGAGTGTGCGAAATTGTGATCAGAATTTCATGAGTCTTGCCATCATCGGAAAGAGGAATCGAACTATTGGTCAATTCTTTGCCATCCATGCTGATCTGATTTTTTTCATGTTTTTGGTTTTCCTGATTCTTCACAAGAATGTGGTAAAGCGATTTTCCGAATCGATAATTGATTTGATACTCAGGCCAATCTTCGGGAACGCAGGGGTGGATATGCAGTTGATTTCCTGCGCGCTGCAAACCAAGGATCATTTCCGTGCCCAGGCGATACATCCAGCTTGCAGAACCACTGTACCATGTCCAGCCGCCGCGTCCAATATAGGGGGCAATACTGTACACATCCGCTGCGACCACATAGGGTTCCACTCGATAGCGCTCCACCTTTTCAGGCGTATCAGCGTGATAAATGGGATTGATGAGGCGGAACAAGTTCGCCGCACGATCATTCTGACCTAATTGCGCAAATGCCCAGATTGCCCATAATGCAGCGTGAGTGTACTGCCCGCCATTTTCACGAACACCGCGTGGATAGCCTTTGATGTAACCGGGGTCGCGGGCGGTTCGCTGGAAGGCGGGCGTGAATAATAGGATCAATTCATCATCCATCCGAACCAAATTGTTATAAACCGACTCCATTGACTGAGCCGCATGCTCAGAATCTGCATTCCCTGAAATGACTGCCCAGGATTGCGCGATGGAATCGATCTTGCATTCATTGTTCATGGATGATCCAAGCGGAGAAGAATCATCATAGTAAGCACGCAGGTACCATTCTCCATCCCAGCCGTTTTTCTCAAGCGCCTTGTGAAGTTCTACTGTCTTGGCGCGAAATTCGCTCGCTCGTTTCGGGTCATTCATCAGATCACAAATTTCAGCAAAATTGGTCAACGTGGAGGAGAGGAACCAACCCAGCCAGATACTTTCGCCTCGGCCGCGGCTCCCAACGCGATTCATGCCATCATTCCAATCGTGCGCGCCAATCAAGGGAATCCCATGTGGACCGGCAGTGATCCCTTTGGTGATCGCGCGGCAGCAATGTTCATAGAGAGTTCCCATCTCGCCGGCTGGAAACTGTCCGTAGCGTTCCTGTTCATCGGCTTTCAATGGCTCGGCACTTAAGAAAGGTATCTTCTCAGCCAGGATGGATTGATCTCCGGTCACGCGCAGGTAATGCGCCGTAACATAAGGCAGCCAGAGCAAATTATCAGAACAACGCGTGCGGAGCCCGCGTCCCGCGGGGGGGTGCCACCAGTGCAGCACATCGCCTTCTTCGAACTGGTGGGCAGCTGCGTCGAG
>DASWEH010000153.1:0-7913 GCA_036394895.1 Anaerolineales bacterium | reverse complement strand
TGGACGAGGCCACCAGAACCTCTGTCCTGGAACTGTTCGCCAAACTGAACGCTGAAGGACGCACAATTATCATCGTAACTCACGAGCGAGATATCAGTGGTTACACAGACCAACAGGTGACGCTGGTAGACGGCCGCGTCGACCCGCCAGCGTACAGCGGGATCTCCGACGCCGACGATACTCAAAGGTGAGGCTGCCATGACACCACGACTATTTATCAAACTACTCCGCGATATTCAAACAACCTGGGAGCGGATGGTGATGATGGTTTTAGCAATCAGTGTGAGCTTGATCGTCTTTAGCGGCATGTGGTACGCCCGTACCCTCGTAACATCCAATACAACCAGTGGGTACCTCAGCACAAATCCTGCCTCTGCTCGGATTACGTTGGAGCCGGGGGTCATGCCCGATAAGACCAATGAGTTCATCGCCGTGGCCAAAGCCGAACCTGGGGTGATCGACGCCACCATGCGTCAGGTAACGAAGCTCAAACTTCAAAAAGAGAGTGGCAGTTTGAAATCGCTTCAACTCTTCGTGGCTGCGGCAGACGATCCAATGCGAATCGCCACGTTCAAAATTGAAGAAGGCGCTGGTTGGCCGCCTCCGCCAGACGGTATTTTGCTTGAGCGCTCGACACTTGAATCACTGAGGCTGAAGGTGGGCGATAAAGTGGATGTTATCGGTTTTGACGGCAAGCCAATGCAGCTAACTGTCATGGGTTCCGTGCATGACCAGAGCCTGGCGTTGGCCGGTCAAACAACGGGAGTTGGTTACATTCAGGCGAACACATTGCCATTATTGGGCAAACCGCCCGCGCTAGATCAGTTGGTCATCACCGTTGCCGACCAGCCTGGGCTGGACGTACCGAGCCGTGATCGAGATACGATTGTGAACGCTGCGCTCAGTCTGGTTGACCGGCTCAAAGCCACTCCCGGCATAGCCATTCAGCAGGTGGCTGTCCCCACACCATACGAGCATCCCCATCAGGGGATATCTTACACGGTACTCAGCGCTTTATCGGTATTCGGCCTTTTGTCGCTTATCTTGAGTTCCATTCTGATCGCTACCATGTTTAATGGCCTGTTGGCGCAGCAGATCCCCCAGATCGGTATGATGAAAGCCATTGGTGCCCGTTCCAGGCGGATCTTGCAGCTGTATCTCATCATGGTGTTGCTCGTTTCGGCCTTAGCAACTGTACTGGCCTTTGTTCCAGGACTGATCTTGGGGCGTACCCTGGCTCAGATGGTGCTGAGTAGCGCCCTAAACATTGACGTTGCAAGCATGAGTATTCCATGGTGGGTGTTGGGAACAGTGATATTAGCCGGCGTATTCATGCCGCTGTTCATCGCGCTTCCGACGCTGCTGCAAGCCAGCCGCCGAACGGTACGCGAGGCACTGGACGAACATGGGGTTACAGAACAGCAGGGTCGCATCACAACGGGATTGTTCACTTGGTTAGGGCAGTTACGCCTGGTAGATCGAAAACTTATGGTGGCATTTCGCAATCTATTTCGCCGCCAGGCGCGACTATTCCTGTCAGTGGGATTATTGGCGACTGCCGGAGCGATGTTCATCAGCGGGTTGAACGTTATGGCAGGCTTCCAAGCCCTACCATATATGATTTACAAGGAGCAACGCTGGGGCGTTGAAATAGGGCTTGATGAACCAAAGTCTTCCAGTGAACTTACAGCCATAGTCGAAAAGGTTCCTGGTGTCAGCCGCGTCGAAACCTGGAATATTATTCCGACGAGTATCCAGAACGTGCGGGAAATTGACGTGACGCGCACTTATCCGGATCAGGGGCACGGCTCAATGAGTCTCAGCGCCATCCCTCCGTCAACTTCTATGCTGATTCCTCCGGAGATCGCGGAAGGCCGCTGGCTTAATCTTGATGACACAGACACCGTTGTGCTGCCTCCATCTATTCGCAAAACAATGCCAGATGTGAAAGTCGGCGATAGCGTTCAACTGTCGGTAGAAGATCGCCCAACGACTTGGCGTGTCATTGGGATCGCAAGTGGGTTCGGTGGAAGTTGCCCATGTGTGACCCAGAAGGGCTTTGAACGCGCGAGTCGCCAACAGAATCAGGCGAATGTGGTCCGGATCATTACCGATGGACTTGATAAAGACACCCGCGTTGCCATCGGGCAAGCAGTTGCCCAGGCGCTCAGCGAAGCTGGCATAAAACCTCAAGAGCCGCGCTCGATCGATGCGGTCGTCTCGACGACGGAGGGACACTCCGTGATACTGGTAGGCGTGATTTTGCTCATTGCCTCTACGATGGGTATTGTTGGCTTGATCGGTCTGGGCTCGACGATGAGCACCAACGTTATTGAACGGACTCGTGAATTCGGCGTGATGAAAGCCATTGGGGCAAAGGGCTCTACGATCAGGCGCTTGGTAGTCTTAGAAGGTATTTTTATCGCCGCAGTAAGCTGTCTGGTTGCAGCCGTTCCTGCTCTAGTCCTCACATGGACTATGGGTGCAGTTCTTGGCAATTTATTCTTCAGCACGCCCATCCCGCTCGAGGTGTCGGCGCAGGGAATAGCCGTTTGGATTCTGGTGGTCACTCTTGGCGCGGCGCTGGCCACCCTGTTGCCCGCATCCCAGGCCTCGCGGCTGACTGTTCGGGAAGCACTTGCATACTTATAAGGCGGAATAAGATCAGGAGACAAATAGAATGAACAAGAAAGTCATAACAATCATCATCGTGATCAGTGTCGTGGCGTTGTGCGCGTTGGCAGTGATCTACGCTCCCAACATTATGGAGACCGTCTTGCGCTTCCACAAGATACCGCAGCACTAACGAGACCATCGATCAAGCCAATGAACAAACACTCGATAAAGAAGAGATCAGAATGCACACACATACACATAAACCTAAATCCTCAGTCCAAACAGAAGGCCGCCTGATCCGCTGGGCATTCTATTATGACCTAACGGTAAACCTGATGACCTTTGGTCGTGTGCGCCGTTTACGCAATTTGACTGTAGACCACGCCCTTCTCAAGTCTGGCGAAAGTGTTCTGGACGTCGGCTGTGGCACAGGCGGCGTGACCATTCCAGCTAAACTTCGGGTTGGAAAAAATGGAAGAGCGGCAGGCATTGATCCCGCGCCAGAGATGATCGCTATCGCCAGAAAGAAAGCCAGCCGAACCGGGTTAGAGATCGATTTCCGCGTGGACATGATCGAATCCCTGCCCTTTCCCGATGGGGCTTTCGATGCTGTTACCTCCAGCCTGATGATGCACCACCTGCCTGCGCCTGTGCAGACCAAGGGACTGGCTGAAATCAGGCGCGTGCTCAAACCGGGCGGGCGGTTGTTAATTGCTGATATGATGCGCCCGAGCCCATCCTTTCTGAAGCGATTCTTTACCTCGCTTGTACTGCATCACGGTCACAGTACTCAATTTGGCATTGAGGATTTGCCAGAATTGCTGAAAGAGGCTGGCTTTGATGAAATCCAACAATTGGATGATCATTTCCTGACCATTGGGTTTGTGCGCGCAACGAAACCTGCTGCGTGATTCACTGCCACCCTGACGAATATGATCCGCGAAGGCATCTTCCAAGATCGCTGCTTATGGATGCCGAGCTATGACAACCCGACAGATTTCAAACAACGGATCTTCAGACATTGGCTGTAATGAAAATATGCGCGTAGGAGAGATCAGGCAGTTTTGTAAGCTTCAGGCGGAAGGCGGCGATGATGCAGCTCAATTTATCGGCGCGTGCTTATCATCGGATTTTGAAACTCGCACGCACGATTGCAGATCTGGCGGGGAGTGAGGAGATCCAGTCTGTGCATCTGGTGGAAGCGCTGTACCTTCGGTCGTCCGAAGTTGATGAGAGTTTAGAGTTCTGTATATAAACCAGTAGGTCTCCCATTTCTGGCGGAATGATTGAGAAGCCGGAAGTTCTTCGCCACTGACACCGGCGCCAGGTCCAAGTGTCAGTGGCTAGGGTTTTGGGGCTTCCCGTTAAAAACCGCAGAGCCAAATCAGTTTCGATGAAACCCTGAATTCCCTCTTGACTTTCCCTCCAAATGAAATATAATTTTATGTAGCGAAACATAATTTTATGTTTCCAACTGGCGCACACCTTATGACGGCCAGCTCCCCACATATCCCCAACGCACGCGTGCTGGAACTCCTTGCTGATGACCATAACCTCCAAAAATTGGAGGCGGTGACCAAAGCACTGGGTTCTGAAACGCGTCTGGAGATTTTGCGTTTCCTGAGCACTCATACATGTAGCTTGCTGGAAATTGCGGAGGCGCTCAACTTGCCTCCCTCAACCGCAACACTGCATATTAACGTCCTTGAAAAAGCGGGGTTGATTGAAACCGATCTACGTCCGGCAACACGCGGGTTACAGAAAGTTTGTGCCCGCGTGTTTGATCGCGTGGTCATCCAATTACCGGCCCAGTATGAGCCGGAAGATACTACGGTCGAAGTTTCCATGCCAATCGGCGCGTACACAGATACAAGCATTATTCCCACCTGCGGTCTGGCTGGTGAACTTGGGATCATCGGACACCTGGATGACCCATCCACGTTCTATGAACCAGACCGAATCTATGCTCAACTGTTATGGTTCCGGCGTGGTTACGTGGAATATCGTTTTCCAAATCGCCTGCCGCCGAATGTAGTGCTGGACGACATCGAGGTCAGTTTTGAGGTTTGCTCTGAAGCACCCTTGCATCATGCAGATTGGCCTTCTGATATTACGGTATGGATTGGAAATATTGAGATCGGCACCTGGACAAGCCCAGCCGATTTCGGTGGAGAAAGAGGCGCATTGACCCCTGCCTGGTGGGACAGTCAAAATTCACAATACGGCTTATTGAAGGTTTGGAAAGTTGCGCGTAGTGGGAGCTTTGTAGATGGCATCCAAGTCTCTAACGTCAAACTTAATAGTCTGATATTGAAACCGGGCGAACCTATCCCTGTGCGAATTGGGATCAAGGATGGCGCCTCAAACGTTGGCGGCATCAATTTGTTTGGCAGTAAATTTGGCAATTATCCTCAGGACATTATCCTACGACAGCATTACAAACGTGTCCCCAAGTAATTAACAAGAAGGCGCTGCGCATTTGTGCTCTGGAAAACATTGATGTGCAGCGCCCGTGAGAGGAGGTAGGTCCGTCTCAAAATAAAGTTTATCACAATCTTCCGCCACCCATACAGTGTGCATTTTGGTTGGTCCCTTATGCGTCGTATGAGGGTCCGTTTAGAGGTCGTCAAATTCAACCTATTCAAGAGGAGAACAGATGAAAACTTTCACCCGTTACGTGTTTCCAATGTTACTGGTGTTCAGTATGTTACTTACTGCTTGTGGCGGTGGAGCTGCCACTCAACCACCCGCAACTGAAGCGCCTGCGGCTACACAGCCACCAGAAGCAACTCAACCACCTGAAGGGACTCAACCCCCGGAAGCCACTTCAGCTTCCGGCGAAGTTGTCAATCTTACCTTTGTGGGCTGGGGCGGACCAGAGGAGCAGGATGTCTTTCAAAAATTGGTAGACACATTCAACAAGAACAACCCGGATATTGTCATCAAATATACGCCGATGCCAGATGACTATGTGACCAAGTTAAAGACGATGATTGCCGGTGGCACTCCGCCCGATATCGCTTATGTTCCTGATGGTGATTTCTCAGCTTTTGCTCCTAAGGGCACATTGGTCAGCATTCAGAAGTTTGTGGATGCCAGCACAGTGATCGATCCCGATAACATTTGGCCCTCCGCGCTAAATCGTTATCGTTATGATCCTGCTACGAAGTCCATCGGTACTGGCGATCTCTATGCTTTACCGAAGGACATTGGTCCTACGGCGATCTACATTAATAAAGACTTGTTTAATGAAGCCGGTGTTCCTCTGCCTGATCCCCAAACTCCATTAACCTGGGATCAAGTCATTGATATCGGTACTAAAATCACCAGAGATGCTAATGGCAAACATCCTGGCGATGCAGGCTTCGATCCCAACAGCGTGGAAGTCTGGGGTGTAGGCGACATTTGGTTCGAAAATGCAGTGTACGGGAATGGTGGTCAGATCGTCTCCGACGATAGCCATACCTTTGTCGCGGATTCACCTGAGACTATCGCCGCTGTCCAATTCCTCGCCGACCTCACTCATAAGTATCAGATCCATCCCACCTCTCAGCAAACGGCTTCACAAGATATTGGCCAGATGTTCGAGTCTGGCAAGCTGGCGATGACAACAAATGGTCGTTGGGCCACGACAGGCTATCGGAATACTCTTACATTCGATTGGGACGTCATTCCGAATATAGTGGGACCCAGTGGTAAAGTCTACGCTGCGGAATCAGATTGCAAATTCGGTGGCTGGTCTGGCTCAGTTGGCGTTGCCATCATTTCTGGCTCAAACGGCGAGAAATATCCCGAACAGGCTTATCGCTTTATCGAGTTCATTGCCGGGCCTGAGGGGCAAACGGAACAGGCTGCGTTAGGTTTCCAGATTCCAAATCAACGTGATCTGGCGAACAGCGAAACATTTCTACAATCTGATCAAAAGCCAGAGAATGCCGAAGTGTTACTTGACGCCGCTCGTTGTGAGTTCCCAGGTCCCTGGACCAAGACCCCACTCTACGGCCAGTGGTTTGATGACAACTGGTGGAATGGCGTATGGCCTGAGGTTGTCGTGGATGGTACAAAGACTGCTGAGGAAGCAATCAAGGAGCGCAAGGATGCTTTCCAGTCTGGCTTGGATGAAGCTTGGGCCAGTCTTAATGAGTAACTCTTGTCTTGCCTAGATGGATGGGCGAGTCACAGACTTGCCCATCCTCTCAGGAGGTTGTTATGACCACTATCACTGCTGGTACTGCCGCTCGCGCAAAACCAAGTCGCCTAAAGCAGATTGATTCACTCTGGGGTTATTTGTTCATTGCCGCGCCCTTGCTCGGGTTTCTGATCTTCGCCGCCGGACCGCTCATTGCCTCCATCATTCTAAGTTTTTTTAAGTGGGATCTACTTACTGATCCAAAATGGGTGGGACTAGATAATTGGACGAAGGTAGTTGGTTTCCAACTTCAACCTGAAGCCTACGCCGCGGCCCTGGCCCAAGATAAGCCCTGGCTCAACGCGCTGAGCGTTTACTTCAAGCCCAATGACCCGATTGTATGGAAAGCAATGGGTAACACTGCTTTCTTGCTGTTGGGTATTCCTATATCTCTAGGCCTGGCGGTCTTCTTGGCATCGCTGATGAACCAACCCATGCCTGGGAAACAAGCCTTTCGCGTGATCTACTATCTGCCCACTGTCCTGCCTCTCGCGGCGCTAGCATTGTTGTGGTTGTGGGTACTCAACCCTGACTATGGCTTATTTAATAATACCCTGCGATCGTTTGGTGTACCCGCTGAACTCACGCGTCTCAATTGGTGGCAGAACCGCGCTTTGGTCAAACCAGCCTTTATCATCATGGGAATCTGGCGGGGTGTAGGTTACCAAGCCTTAGTCTATCTAGCCGCCTTACAAGGCGTGCCGCGTCAGCTATATGAGGCTGCAGAGATTGACGGCGCGAATGCCTGGCACAAATTCCGGAGTGTGACTTGGCCGCTACTTTCGCCGACAACATTCTTCCTGTTGATCACAGCCCTCATCGGTGGTTTTCAGATTTTCGTCGAGCCGGCCATCATGACTAACGGAGGTCCGGCAAACGAGTCTATTACCATGGTTATGCTGATCTGGAAAAAGGCGTTCCGCGATTTTGCAATGGGTTATGCCTCGGCGCAGGCCTGGTTGCTTGGTGTTATCATCATGAGCATTACGATCATTAACTTCTTACTTGCCCGCCGCTGGGTCTTCACCGAGACCGATTAGGAGGCAGTCATGACAACGACCTCTGATCAACACAATACTCTGCCCGGGCTTGGTGCGCGCAGACTACG
>DASWEH010000152.1:0-5945 GCA_036394895.1 Anaerolineales bacterium | reverse complement strand
GTTATCACGTCACTGAATGCCATCGAATCGGGGCATATCGTCATATATCTTTTGGCGAATTCGGTCCGGTAAAACTTGAAACCCGAGTTAAGGTCTGTAATGGGCAGAGGCATTAAGATTTTGGTAAAAGAACGGATGAGGAACTTTCCCAAGGTCCGATAGGCGCTCGATGCACCTCGCTCATCACGCTTGCCTACAACCATATCGGCATCGCTTTCGATCGCAAATTGGAGGATTCTTTCAACATCATGCGGACTATGCTGGCCATCACCATCCATTGTCACGAGAAAAGGCGTCGTCACGTGGCTGATACCGGTCTTCAGCGCGCCGCCATACCCTTGATTGACTTTATGATGGACAACGCGCACCTCTTGGGAAGCAGATAAATGATCGAGAATCTGCCCTGTATGATCGCGCGATCCGTCATTCACAAAAACTGTCATCCAACCTCTTGAACGGCAGAGCTCAATCAGGCATGGGGCAAACGAAGGTAGGGCTTGCTCTTCATTGTATACAGGTACCACGACGGTCAGGAGTGGATTCTCAGATATAGAGTCCATGTACATTGATTGTTGTGCAGCTCCATCATTGAACATCATCTATTCCTTAGTATTCCCAGCCAAATATCCAATATTCGCCAAAGCCATCGACCGATGCAATCCACGAGTGGGAATCTACTTGCTCTGGATCGAGCTGGTGCATGGCTTGACCATTCCAGCCGGAACCACTGGGCATGACAACCGGTGCATCCTGGGCAAGTTCTTCTGAATAGCTTTCCGTAGTAAGATCCATAATTTCATAAGCCATAACCCGATGTGTGCCAACCGGTGGATCAACATCCATCGTAAAACGATAAAGCTTCCCATTGTAGATGAGCAGCCTGCCACTGGGTCGTGATTTGTGAATATTGCCTGAAACAATGGGACTTAATGGATGTTCCTTCCAAGGACCTGTTAGCACGTCTGCATAATGAAGATAGAGCTTATCATTGCTTGTGACCGAGGAGAACAGCCACCATTTGCCATTGTAATAAACGATGGAGTTATCCACGTAATCCCGCCCTTGGACGAGCGTCTTGACGAATGACCACTTGGTGGGAAACTCATCCGCTTTATACAGACGGATAGAATTGGCTTCGAAACTCTCTGGAATCAGAAAATATTCTCCATCTGATTTAAAAACATAGGGATAAGATAGATGGAATGGCTCGTCAATGATAACCTTTTCATAGTTCCAGATCCAGGTATTTTTGCTGGTAGCGACTGCGAGGTCACCTTGTTGGGTGTCGTTGTTGTAGACCTCAAAAAAAAGATTCCAAGTTTTACCTTCCTTGATCAGGAAGGGGTCCGCTACAAACCTGGCATGTACATCAGTGACATCCTCCGCTCGAAAGAGCGGGTTTATCCAGCCTTGAAGTTTATTGAAATGAAAAGGAGAATCGCTGCGGTAAATTCCGATGGACCACTGTTCCCGTCGAGAAACAAAAGGAATACCGCGTCTCATCCATATATATCTGCCGCCGGCGAGCCCAAAGAGCAAACAGGTGAGGACAAAGAATACCGTCTTCCCAGGAAGTTTTCTCATGCAATTATTTGATTCCTTTTCAACCTGGCTGAAGTGTGCTCTCGAACAAAGAAAGATATTTCCCAACCGTGTTTCCAGCTGAATATCGCTCCTCAACGATCTGACGACCCGCCTGTCCCAGGCGGGAGGCCAGTGTTTTATCAGATACGATGGCAACCAGGGCTTCATAAAGTTGCTGGCGATTTCCGGGCTGCACAATCAGCCCAGTTTCCTGATGTGCAACGATCGTCTTGATGGCACCTACAGGCGTCGTGACGATGGGCAATCCACAAGACATTGCCTCTATGAGGGAAGATGGGAAGGCGTCGTTTTCCGTTGGGAAGACGAAGAGATCAGCTGCCTGCAAGTACTCGGGAATATTCTGTACCGAACCCAGGAACCAGACATTTTTTTCCAAACCGGCAGATGTCACATAGTCGTGTAACTGGGCTTCGCAGTTGTGGATGTCAAGTCCACCGGTCCCTGCCAGCAGCAATATGGCATTTTCATGCCTGGGGCAGATTTCATTCCAGACCTTCAACAGTAGTGGCAAACCTTTGTAGGATACAAGTCGGCCGGTATAAATGGCAATGATGGCGGCTGGGGGTAGTTTCAGCTTCTCTCGCAGAAACGATTTATGTTCAGCATTCGCGGGAGTGAAAAGGGTTGTATCCACACCGTTTGGGATCACCTGAATCTTATTAAGCGGCACCCTGTTTGAGGTCCATTCGGAGGCGATTTCAGGCGAGATAGCTGAGAATGCATCCGCTTTTTTCAAGATAACATTGCGAAATTCCAGAAATAATCGAAATGGTAATGATGACCGCGAGGTGCCAAATTTCTTGAGTCCGCTTTCGAAAAATTCACCGGACATCTCTCCCTGACTGTCCGCTTTGAGAATGACCGGCTTTCGAAACAACTTCCCAACCAGTACAGCTGTCAAGCCGATAATCCGATAACCCGAAACAAAAATCAGATCATACTGATCGCGCAGTCGGACAAATGCTGGAAGACTTGAAAGAAGTAAACCCCACTTCTTCAATTGTCCACTTCCAATGGGGGCAAGACGATACACACTCACAGCACCATAGTTTTCATGCTGTCTCAGCATCGCATCAGACCTGCGGGTGAGGACAATGACGGAATGTCCATTTGTAATGAGTCCATCGGCCAGCAAGCGAGCCTGAGTCTCTCCACCACCCACCACAGGATAATATGTTTCAGTAAAAATGCATATCTTCACTTGGCGATGCCTACTCGTCTTCTGATTTGTCTGCCCCAGAACTTAAGAAAGTCACCTGGCTTTGGGTTGCGATATAGTTTTCCTTTTACCCTACTTTGGGGTTTGTATTCGGCAGTTCCGTGTTTGACTTCGAGAATCGCCTGCATATACAAATCGAGGCCGAGTGTCTCTAATTCATGAACCACGGCCTGATATGCTCGACCCTGAGTACTGACCTCACCTGTTTTGACGATGCTCCCTCTATCCAATCCCTTATTCACCCTCTGAATGGTGACACCCGCGACGCGTTCACCATTGTACATGGCCCAGAATGTCGTTTTGTTGCCTCGATATTCAGGGACCTTACCATGGTGGATACCTAATGTGCCCAAGCTTGGAATTTCGAAGAGCTCTGGTTTCAAAATAGGACTGCCGTAAATCAGACCTAGATCGGGGTTCAGAGCACACACTTGTTCCAATACGGTCTGAGCATGAATGTCCGTAACAAAATGGATACGGTCCGAGATTTTTTCCAGGCTTCTTTGAAGTGCGATTTCTTCACGAGGATGCAGGAGAAAACGCATGGCCTTGTTGATAATCGAAATGGCAAACAATGGAAAAGCCAGCCAGCTTCGACGCTTCCACAGGTCTATGAATACGGCCCACAATGACTGGGACTGCGCTTGGCAGAATGCGCCAAGAAATTCGATCTCTGGATGTTCTTCCAGTCTACAGACAAACTGTTTGGCATCTTGGTTTAATTCGGGACCACTGCTGAACATCACGACCCGGATCGGCCGGTTCACTTCAATTTGATTCGCGGACATAATTTTGAAGCAACCTTTTCAGGGTTGCGCCGATCCGATATTTCCATCTTTGCAGAAATGGTTCAAGACGATGCACCAGGCGAATCCAAAGCACCGAGTTGGAAAAAACAGCTGCTCCCGCCGAAGAGTCATTTGAAATGAGAAAGAATTCTGGGTTCTGGCACTCTTCATCCAGCAGTATAGAGGTCAAAATAGGACGGGTCTGCCAGGGGTAATAAATCGTTGTCTGACTCGTGAAGCAATCCAGCGCCTGCCTCTTCTGTTGTGCCACATCCCCAATCTCCAGTTTGAAGAGGAACTGCGGCCGGATATATCTACGGATGTCACGTTTCGACATCAGCCGCCAGCGGTAATAAACAAAATATTCGATGAGTTGAGGCTGTGTGTCACCTTGCTGGAAGTCAGACACGATGGCATGATTGACGGCCAGATGATCAGGATGTCGATCGTATCGAAATGGGACAAAAATCTGCTTGGGTGCGATTGTTCTAATTTTGTTCCTGAGCAAATTCCTTAATGAAGATAGGTGTTTTTTTAGTCGGGCTTCAGGCAAACACAGGAAGTGCAGATTGTGCTCTGGGACGCCCAATAATTTCATTGCTTCGATAGATTCCTGCATCCGGGTTTTTCCCAGATCAGGCGATATTTTGTCGCGTCCCGGGATAATGGGCGCAGGGGATTTCATCCCGTCTGTCGCATAAATAATGTGAACGCCATCCTTGTGCGGCAGTTTGGCAATCAGACCGCCACAGGCGAGAGCTTCATCATCCATATGGGGCGCCACAATCACGATCTTGCCCGTCAGGAGTTGTAGATCAAGGTCTGGCATAAGGGTTAATGCACGACGACTCTTTCAAGAAGTGCCAGGGTGCTTTTTGCGCAGAGATCCCAACTGAAAAGAGATGAGCGCTCCAAACCCTTACGAGAGAGAGATTCACGCAGCTCAGAATTAGAAAGGATTCGAGCCATACCGTTTGCGATCAGTTCTGTATCGCTCGGATCGATCAATAGTGCAGCGTCTCCTGCAATTTCCTTTAGCCCGTTGACATTGGAGGTTAGAATCGGGGTGCCACATGCCATGGCTTCGGTGAGTGGAATAGGGAATGCCTCGAGATTGGATGGATACAGGTAAAGATCTGCCAGACTGAAGACAGCAGGCAGGTCCATCTGGTCTATCCAGCCGGGGAAAAGAATATCCTTTCCGTAGCCGTCTTTCGGTATTGCATATTCATCCCTGAATAGATGACAATCCTTTCCACCAATGACTAGCTTATGAGGTGTCTGCGTTCTTTCATGATAGCAAGCATAAGCTTTGAAAACTTGTCCCAGATTCTTGCGACCCCCTCCCTTACGTTTGGTCAATGTCAGGATAAATTTATTGGGAAGCTGATAACTCGCTCTGACTTGCTGCAAAACCGCGGGGTCAGTAATTCTTTTGAAATTCCTGGCCGGTGCAAAATAGATGGTCTGTATTTTGCCTGCTGGCAACTTTAGAATTCGGTTGAAGTTATCGGTTGTCTCCTGTGAAACGGAGATCACGGCAGATGACTTTCTAAAGTAGAGCGGCAGCATCATCCGCATGTATTTCACATCCCACCAAGGGTAGAACTGTGCCTGTTCTGGAATCAGCCAGTCTGCACCATGTACTACCATAACAGCCTTGCATGGAGCAAAGAGCGGTACTGTGAATTTTGGATGGAAAAGGATATCGACCTTTTCCATACGACAAGCGCGCGGGATGAACACCTGATCCCAAGAGGCCTTGTTCCTGCCTCTCACCCAAACTTCCCTAACGTTCTCATGCTGCGCAAACAAGCCGGAATTGAAAGGATTAGCATAGAACAAAATGTACTCGTTATTTTTGTCGAGTTGCAGAAGTTCCTTAACGATGTTGCGGGTGTATACTCCCACCCCGCCCTTCTCGTCAATCGAACGCAGCATGATGCCAATGCGCATGTGTTTTGATCCACCGAGAAAAGATCAGATGTTGTGATGTTCCATTATTCAGCTCCGGATTGGCGACCAGCCAGTTACCCATCGCGAGATAGTCGAGTTTGCCTTCTTTGAAAGAACGTAAGGCGTCCTCCGGACTACAAACGATCGGCTCGCCATGCATATTGAAACTGGTATTGATCAGGGAAGGAATACCAGTGAGTTCATAATAGGCTTTCGCGATCTTATAAAAATCAGGAGCCGTCTCTGGGTCGAGGATTTGGGGACGGGCCGTCCCGTCGATGTGAACCACGCCGGGAGACTGGGTACGCATCTTTTCGGTACAGTTGAAGGTGATGGTCATATAGCGGGCGGAGTCGCGGGCTCCATCCAATCCCTCA
>DASWEH010000151.1:0-8104 GCA_036394895.1 Anaerolineales bacterium | reverse complement strand
AGCAGAGTCGAGATCGTCTACCGGCTCACCACCGGTGATGTGCCGGTGAGTGACCGCAGCCACGGCACCGCGCGCATCATCACAAAGCGCACGAGAGGATTCTTAATAGTGTTCCGGCGCAACATTGCCATCGAGCTTTCTACTTGCTTAAATGCGAACGGTACCATTTCGTCTTGATACCTTTTGATAGCTTGCTCCAAAGGCTCGCCGCGGCTTGCTGCTTCCTTGAGCTTGTCCGCAAGGAGAGCCGCGTCAAGCAGCGCGGTATTGCCGCCATGCGCGCCGGTAGGTGGCATCACATGTACCGCATCCCCCATCAATGTGGCTCGTAAGGCGGGCCACTCTTTAGGCCGTGTTCCTGCATTCAAAGCCACAGCAACAGTGTATTCAATATCGGCAAGCTCCACGAAACGTTGCAGCACCGGATGGAAGCCGCGGGCAGCGTTGAGGGCAAGTTGATGCAACGCTTTGGCATCGAGTGTCCACACATCGGACGGCAGCGCTTCTCGAGTAAACATAATCGCCCACATCACGTAATCCTCGTTAATAGGAGGCTCTTGATCCGGCGCAAGTCGAGCGAAGGCTGTCTTGGGCGGTCCGTTAAAGCGCATGGTGGTGAAGAAGAAAATATGATCATGCTCACCCAACGCAAATAGCCCGCTATTTTCAAGCGATTTGGGCAGCAACGATTTGCCATCCTGGATAAGAGGCGTTTTGCCGTAAATGCCACGGTACCCGGTATCAATTGGTGGGCAATCGGGTAAAAGTTGCTCCCGAAGCGCCGAATGTACACCATCGGCACCCACCACGATTGAGGCTTGCGTGGAGCTCCCATCGGCAAAGTAGAGTTTTGCACCATCTGGTGTGTTCTCGACGCGCACTGCCGCCTTGCCGAAATGCACCCTGTCTTGAAGTTCTGAGAACAGGATCGTGCGCAGCGTTGATCGATCCGCTTGCCCCAATACTTCCTGGCTGGAAAGCCGTGGATCACGCTTGAAGGTGAGCTTGAATATCTCACCGAGATCCTGATTGGTGAAGTGCATATAGCCGACTTCTTCCGGGAAGGAAACTGTGGCAAGCACCAAGTCGAAAAGATGGGACGGCAGGCAACGCTTGAGCACAGCACCGCCATATTTATCCAGCGTGATCCGGTATCCCTGGCGCCGCGCATGAAGCACTGGGTCTTTTTCATACACTTGCACATCGAAGCCAGCCTGAAGAAGCGACTGCGCGAGACACAGACCGCTCAAACCAGCGCCAGCGATGGCAACCGAGATTTTGGAACGGTGGGTTTTATACGATTCAGAAGACATAATGCTATCCTTTTGGTTCTCGTTTTATACAATTCAGAAAAAATATGGTTATCGTACTTTCGGTTCTCGAAGAGCATGAATGGGCTCGTGGCACCATGTTTCAAAACTTCGGGGTCGGCGATTTTCTGTATAGTATCGTTTGCCTGTATGAACTGATGTCACCCTGCCTGGTCAATGTACAGGTGATTTCAATCAAACTTGAAAGGCCTTGATATGCTCACGGCACCACTCTTCAAATGTGCGCGGCGGGTGACCGGTCAGGCGTTGAATCGTATCTGTCACAATCGCGCCTTCGTTTCTGCGGAGTGAGGCGAGCATTTCCATCAGTGATTTGACCAGAGTCTTGTCCATCCCAGACTTGAGCATAAATAACTTCGCCGCGATGGGTGGGATATCCACATACTGAATGGGTTTACCAAGTACGCCTGAAATGACTTGCACCATTTCGCCAATTGTGAATAATTCAGATCCAGTTAATTCGTAAGCTTGTCTGCTATGGCCCGGCTGAGTCAAAGCAACCGCCGCGACTTTTGCGACATCACGCGGATCAACTGGCGCGACCTTGCCCTTCTTCCCACCAGGGAAAAACACACTGCCCTGATGTTTAATCGACTCAGACCACCACTCGATGCTATTACTCATGAACATGCCTGGACGAAGAAAAGTCCAATCGAGACCCGAGGCGCGGATCAATTCTTCGCGCTCATAATGCCATTTACCAACTTGGATCTTATGATCAGTGGCTTCTAGGGTGGATAGTTTGACAATATGTTGAACGCCTGCTCTTTTTGCGGCTTCGATCACATTGATATCTTGTTGTATCTCAAAGGTGACCAGAAAGACTCGCTCCGCACCATGCATAGCAGAGATAAGTGAGTCGGGATTGTTCAGATCACCGATTGTGCGTTCGATGCATGGATCGAGCTCGGTCACCTTGCGTTCATCCCGCACCAGAACGCGGATGGATTGTCCAGACTCAAGCAAGAATGGAATAAGTTCTTTTCCAATGTGTCCAGTAGCACCAATGACTAAGATCATGCGACATCTCCTTGTTAATCAAGATATCCTGATCATATCTTTCGATAGAGTGAAGAGACATCACCCCGAGCGGGTGAGTAGGAGGGTGATTAATCAAAAACAAAATGCCCCGCAATTGCGGGGCAGCTATGATATAGATGATGAGATTTATGGCACAATCACAATTCTTTTCCCTTGAAAATCCGTACGCTTCCAGACACTTTCAATATCTTTGAGCGGTACTTGCTCGATCTCCATCTGGAGCTTCTTCGCCTTTAACCATTCCCATACCTGATCCGTGCTCTCACCCATCGCTTCAGGAGTAATGCCTGCAGCGCCGCCGCGAATCTCAAGCCCTGATGTTCGCAGTGAATCGGCGGACAGAGAGATTGTCCTCCCAGCCTTTTCTCCAATTTGAATGAGCCGAATAGGTTTTGACATCCTTAATTCGTTGGGAACCAATGTTTGAATCAGAACCTCAGTTGGATGTCCCCATAAAAAATCGAGGATGACATCATAGCCCTCTCTAGCTTCTTTTTTGAAGTCCTCGATGAGTTTCTCATCGGACTGTTTGAGATCAATAATCGCATCTGCTCCAAATTGTTTAACCTGTTTCATAGACGCTTCATTCCGTCCTGTGCCGACAACGCGTCCCGCGCCCAGTAATCTCGCAACCTGGACCGCGAGTTTTCCTGAAACTCCTGTCGCGCCATTAATGAGGACGGTCTCCCCCGGCTGAAGATTCGCGCCCCATTTTAAGGGGAAGAGAGATGTGAGCGCCGAGGCTGGCAGAGCTGCTGCCATGACCGCATTTACTCCTTCGGGGACCGGAACATAATAGCCCTCAGGAATGACCGTTTTTTCCGCCATCGCACCATAAGGAGCCTTCACGCCACCAAATCCCACTAGCCTCCCGTCATCGAGCATCCCGATGCCATCAAAACCAACGATAGCGGGCAATGTTGAAAGGAATTGCTGGCTGGCAAAATGTGATCCGTCCGCCATCATCTTGTCCACATTTTCGATCGGGACAGCTTTTACGTATACTAAGATTTCGCCTTCTCCCGGAGTGGGATCGGGAAAATCTTCAAATTTTGGTGCTTCTCCAAATTGATGTAATACAGCAGCTTTCATTGATTCTTTCTCCTTTTAATATTGTTTCCAGGAAACAACATTACATGAGAGCAGACTTTTGTCAATATTGTTTCCTGGAAACTTTTTTATCAATTTGATATACTTGAAGAAAACATTGAAGGAGTTATTGCAATGTCCCCTTCCTCAGATAGTCAAGAGCCGATGATCGCCGAGATCATGTCTTTGCTTTCAAAAGTCTCGGAGAAGCTTGAACCTGAAAACATTGGCATGAAGCAATGGATCGTACAAAACTTTAATAACCCCAAGATTGCTGAACTTCTACAAGATTCAACTTTCATGATGCTGCGCGTGTTAGATGCCATCGGACGATTGGAACCCGTGAACGGTATTACCATTTCAAAGCAATTCCGAATTCCAAAGGGCAGCGTATCAAAAGCAACGCGACGGTTGATCGCTAAAAAACTGATTAAAACAGAGTCGCTTCCAAACAATAAAAAAGAAATCCTATACCGTACGACACCTCTAGGCAAGGAACTTTTTCAAGCTCATCGGGCCTTTGACGAGCAAATGGAAAAAAATTTTGTTCAGTTTCTGCAAAAATATGATGAGGATGAACTACATTTTATAGTGCGCGTTCTTCGTGATGTCGCGGAATCATCATTCCTAAGGCTTGCATAATATTCACAAAAGGATTCGAGCTGGTTCTTACTCAAAGCAAAACGCCCCGCAAAAGCGAGGCGTTTTCGTTAGATCCATTGGTGAGCACTACGTTGATCTTGGCTTCTCGATCTTTCCCAAGATGTAGTTTGGCGGTAATGGTTCCACCTTCTGATCCGTGACGAACGTGACGTCGCCACCCGATTTGAGATAAACGGATTTTTCTCCCCCACCCATTCGGGCTTCCCAATAGCCACCAATATCTTTTACTCGCAAACGAGCACTGGTCAAATCAGTAACATGGAAGCGCATGTCGCTCCCCGCGCCAAACGTGACGTCATTCCCAGACATCGTCTGGCAGTCAACATTCATCATCCGGCCTGCGGAAGCATTTCCCAGCCGATAAACATCCTGTAGGTTCATATCCAAGCCAGAATAAGCATCTACCTGACCTTGAATACCTTGTATTTCAATATCTTTCCCGGCATATACTTTTAGGTTCGACGAAAAGGGGACAAATACCTCTCCACTCCCACCCATTTGAACTTCGATCACTTCATTTTCTGCCCTCTTCTCTCCGAGATTGGGAACTTTTATCCGCCAATCGAAGAGTACATGATCACCAATCGCCGCGCGTGCACGCCCAATTTGTGATTCACTGCGTCGTTCAAGAGTCACACCCCATGTGTCTTTGGTCTCCGCTGTCACTCTATCACTGTCATGGCCCTTGACCGTGACACTAGCACCGACCTTGATAATTATTGTTTGATTTTTACCTGCAAGAATAGATCGTTGTGTCATTTCTTCATCCTACTTTATGCGTTGATTTACCGCATTGTAGTACCGGTCACCTCTCTACGCTTCACCCAATGTGGGTGATTGTGAGGGTGATTGATCCTTCCTCTGCATCCACACGTCTGCCCCATGCTCTTTGTGGGGTCGATTTGGCGAAGATAGGGATTCATAGCAACTTCAACTCGTGGGCCACTTCGCGTGCTTCTTCACGTGAATTGACATTTAATTTTCGATAAATACTTTTGACATGGGTCTTGATTGTATTCGTAGAGACGACTAACTCTTGAGCAACAGCTGCATTGGATAAGCCAGCGACAAGAAGACGCAACACGCGCACCTCCTGTTGGCTCAACGGCTCAATCTGGAAGGTAGAACTGCTAGCCGTTAAATGAGAGGTCACCTCAGGGGAAAATGAATGCAGCAGAGTCGTAGCGAACAGGCTGAGGGTCCGATTGGGAAGCGATGAAAGAGTCGCTTGAAGAAGAGCAGCCATGTGCATCCCCTCATCCAAAAACAAGCGGCGAAATCCTTTTGCCTGCCCGATGGTAAGTGCGTCATTCAACAACGGTGTGGCTTTCGACAAATTTGAATTTGCATAATAGGCAAGAGCTTCGAGACACAGCACTTCGACCTGACTACGGACACGCCCATTCTGAACAGCATCTTCGTGCCAAAATTTCAACAGCTTTATGGCATCCTCAATTTTGCCTTGAGCAATTTGCAAATGTGCTAATGTAAATGCTTCACTTTCTTTTTTCAGATGGAGAATCGTTTGATTCGCCACGGAAACCACTTTTACCCACCATTCCAGACCTGAAATATCATTCGCGCGTATGGAAAAAAGTGCCTGAGCATTTTGAATTTCGCGCAACAAGGCTGTGTTCTGGATCTTCCCTTCTAAAGTTTTGAGAAGCTCACGAGCGCGCGGCAAGTCATGTTTGGCTGAATGAATATGTGCAAGCTGAATGGTTGCTTGTACTTGAAGCATTTCGTTCGCGCGTTGCTGGCCCAATTCCAAAGCGCGCCGGGCAAGTTGCTCCGCTTGTTCAAGATCATTCCGTTCGTAAGCAATGTCAGCCAGACTTAACGAGGCAATGCCCTGATCATCCAGCATGGATGCATCCCCAACAGCATCCGTCAAGATCTGCTGGTTCAGTTGTTCTGCTTGTTCTAGTTCGCCTTGCCAGTAAAAAATCTCACTTAATATTTGGAGGGCTGCCAGCACGCCAAATATATTTTGCGCGGCGCCCAGTAAGGCCCGCGCTTCAAGGACATGGTCTTGAGCATCCCGAATTCGACCCGCGTTCAGTGCCTCATAACTAATAATCAGCAGGCTGTTGCCCCGCCAGAACACATCATGCTCCGGGAGTTCCTTCAAGGATTGATGGGCAAATTCAAACGCCTTTTGAAAATCACTCTGCCACCAATATACATTTCCACGAAAGGAGAGCAATTGACCGAGTCTTCCATGATCTTCTTCGGTTCGCCAGGCTGACTCAGCCGCGCCCAGAAAAGGCTCAATACGGATTGCAGTGGCAGGTGCAAAACGATCCGTTGAATAGAGAATCACCTGGGCATAGGTGAAACAAATTTTGGGATGAAGCAAAATCAACTGCTGAGGAATATTTTCAAGCCATCTCCCAAGTGTGTTCATTTCACTCAGGTCATGGATCTCGATGAACTTCTCGATCAACATGATTGCGCGCTCAAATAATTTTGCGGTGAGGGCAGTCTCAACTGCTTCGTCAAATAAGCCATGATATTCATACCAGCGACTGGCTTTTTCGAAAAACGCCTGGACGCCTGCTTCACCGAATTGCTGTCTGGCAAGATGTTGAATAGATTCAGCGAACATCGGATTATAGCGATACCAGGTTTGATCACGACGGCGCTCAAGCTGCACGAGAAATAAATTGTCACGCTCAAGTTGCTCAAGTATGGCTGCGCTATGGTTCGTCTCAGTAATGGCATCACACAAGGATTCTGTCAAACGATTAAAGAAACAGGTCTTCAACAAAAAAGTTTGAATGGTTTCAGGTTGACTCTTAAAAACCTCTTCGATCAAATAATCAGCAACATAGCGGTCGCGCCCGGAGAAGGAATTGATCAAATTCTCGACCTCTGCGGCGTTGCCTCTCTTATGAAGAGACAGGACGATCAGGCGCAAACCTGCAACCCAGCCTTCGGTTTTTTGCAACAACTGGTTAATTGCTGAAGGGGAAAGGTTAATTTGCGCGGCTGTCTGTAGAAAGGTTTCTGTTTCTTTAGGATCAAAACGCAGATCAGCGGCGACGATCTCCATCATTTCGTCACGGACACGCAGAAGAGGCAGAGACAAACTGGGTTCATTCCGTGCAATGAGAATTAGGTGTAGAGAAACAGGCAAGTGTTGAATCAGGAATGAAACCCCATCCATGATCTCTTTGGATGTAATAAAGTGAAAATCTTCCAGGACTAACACGGACACTTGATTCAATCTCGCTAAATCGTTGATAAGGGGTGTAAGAAGAGTCTGAAATGATGTGGGCTGGGATGCCATCAATGTGGACAAGGTTGTTTTGCCAATTGACGAGTCCAGGGTTCGTAAGGCAGAGACAACATACGTCCAGAAACGAGTGGCATCATTGTCATTTTGATCGAGTGTGACCCAGGCAGATGAGAACGGTCGGCTGGCAATCCACATGCTGACCAATGTTGTTTTTCCAAAGCCAGTCGGCGCGGTGACAATTGTCAGCTTTCTGCTCAGTCCCTGATCAAGACGAGAAAGCAGGTCCTCGCGGCGGATAACATTTGAATTGAGCCGAGGCGGCATCAATTTGTTATGAAGCAATGGATTGTTGCTTGTTGGAGAAGCCTTTTGCCCAGTGCTCATATCTGTCTCATTATGATCCGGTAATTCATGGTAATTCGAGAATTATACGATAATTAGATGCACACATGATTGCCGTAAGCCTCTGCATGAACAAAAATTAGATAGCCATGACGCTTTATATTTGCCAAAGGAAAGATTTAGAGTATTCAGTTATTAACAGATGTGAATTCAACTTGTAAGTGCAACGGATGAATGAAAGAACACCTCAAAAGGTGTTTTGAAACGAAGAGATTTTCGTGGCCTGAAATTTAGTCTTGATGTCGCTTGCTCAGTCTCTTTGTGAGACACCCGTTGGAAGTCATGCTTCTTTGGAAAGTATTGTCGGAGCAAACCGTTCGTGTTTTCATTGGTGCCG
>DASWEH010000150.1:0-8443 GCA_036394895.1 Anaerolineales bacterium | reverse complement strand
GTGGAATCCTTCAAAATTATTGCGGATGCTTTGCACAAAGCCAAAGTGCAGCCCGAGGAAGCTGGTTTGCGCATGATCCCCAAACAGGAAATGGAACTTGATCCCGAAGATACTGTGCAGGTGCTCAAGGCGCTGGAAAGTATCGAAGATCTTGATGACGTGCAGAACGTCTACTCGAATTTGAAAGTTTCAGACGAGGCGCTGGCTGCCCTTGAAGCGGCATAAGGATTTTGAGCCGCGAAGAACGCAAAGATCGCGAAGGATTCTTAAAACAATCTTCGTGTGCTTCGCGGGCTCACCGGCACTGGCACCCAGTGCACACCTGCCCTGGGGGACGGTGCCAGGGAGTGTTGCGGTTTATTATTTAAAATGGCTCTTGCATTAGGAATAGACCCGGGTACAGCAACCACAGGCTACGGATTCGTCCGAATCATGGATGACGGCAGTCTGGTCGCCGTTAAGTATGGCGTGATCTTAACTTCCAAGGAGGCCACTGCCTCTGCCCGATTGGTGACGTTATACGATGAATTGCACGGTCTGCTCAGTGAATATAAACCTGAGCTGGCTGCTGTTGAAAAATTATTCTTTGCAAGGAACGTGACCACTGCCATCGCAGTAGGACAGGCTCGTGGCGTCGTGATGTTGTGTTTGGAACAATCCGGGATCGAAACATTTGAATATACCCCTAAGGAAGTGAAACAGGCTGTGGCAGGTTATGGTTCTGCCGATAAAAGACAAGTACAGGAAATGGTCCGCGCGTTACTGCAACTTGACTCTATTCCCAAACCCGACGACGCTGCAGATGCGCTGGCAATTGCAATCACGCATATCAATACAAAGAGATATGATCGATTAGGCGAAATGTATTGATGCCTGAAGCCTTACAGAGTGCCGCATAATTTGCTTAACTTTATATTTGAATTTCAAGCTACAAATCCAGATAAAAAGTTAACTTATTAAAGAGACAAGCGGTAGTTCCCTTCGTGTCACTTCGACTTCACTCAGTACAAGCCTTTGTGGTAAAAATGGTTTTATGATAGCAACTCTCCGCGGTGAAATTACTCAAATCGAAGATACGGCCCTCATCCTTGAAGTGGGTGGCGTGGGATTGCGTGTTGCTGTGCCTGCGCCTTTACGTGGACGACTCAGAGTTGGGGAAGTTATTTTGCTTTACACACATCTTGTTGTCCGTGAAGACGCGTTGACTCTGTATGGTTTCGAAACTCAGTCGGAACGCGAGCTTTTTAACATTCTGCTCGGCGTGGATGGGGTGGGGCCGAAAGTGGCGCTCTCGGTGCTTTCCACAATGACAATCGACTCGATCCAGCGCGCGGTCTTTGCGGATGAAGCGGATGTGTTGAGCCGCGTTCCCGGCGTAGGGAAGAAGACCGCCCAGAAGATGGCGCTGCATCTGAAAGACAAGCTCAAACCCATGGACGCCCTGGCAACCATGGCGGCGATGTCTGATAAGGATAGCGAAGTCCTTGCCGCACTGACTGCGCTTGGTTATTCGGTGGTTGAGGCGCAATCGGCGATCCAGTCACTTCCCAAGGACGCGCCCGATGATACGGAGGAACGTCTCAGGCTGGCGCTGGGATACTTTCAATAAAATGCAAACCCTAAAGGTCTTTGCCAAGAGTCATGGGGCAGTGAAGGTAAAAGAGACCTTTAGGGTTTTTATATGTACTCTCAATGAATGATTCTGAACTGCTGAAACAATATGAACCGGTCCTGCGATTTGCAAAAAGTGAACGGTTCTTCCCAATGGCGGTTGAGCCCTATCTCGAAAAATGCACGATCTTTCCAAGCGGGCCGCAGGGCGTGGTTGGACTGTTATCCCATTCCACGGAACCGTTGGTCACACGCATTGGGAAATTACAAAGCAGTGAATACTTTCTTCGTTTTGTTAATGACCCATTGATTGATTCGGATGTCTGGGTGTGGTGGGGAGTCTCGTCCGCTTTGATCCTTGTTGCGGGCTGGTTAATGTCAGGCTGGAGGGGAGTGGGAGTCGCGGCCGTCCTGGCGTTGGTTGCGGCGCTGATCATCTTCATTCAGGCATCACCCATCCGCTTGCGATTCTTTCCGGCTGCATTGGTTGCACTTTTTTTCTTCATTCTCGAAGCCGTTCCGGTTTGGTTTTTTCTTACTCCACATGCATTTGTAAGTGTTCAAGTGGAATATTTGGTATTACTTCCGCTTTATGTTTTCGCGCTCTTCTATATTTCTGTGCGGGTCATGAAATTTATTTTCGATTACATCATCCCTGAGGCGCCTGGCGTGATCATGGATATGTTTTCGCGTGCCACCGAGACCGTTGCGCGGAAATCATTTCATCAGTATGCAGAATTTCTTCAAAGGGAACCCCAACCTATTTATTATGGGCGTGTCGCACGCTGGCAGGATGTGGAAGGCAATGATTGGAAGAGTCTGCAATATCATTTCTTCTACGCCTTCAACGATTGGCGTCTTGCCGCGAATGGAATCAACCATCATGAAGGTGACTGGGAAATGGTCGCGGTCTACTTAAAGAATAATGAGCCTTATTCGTTACTGCTCTCCCAACACGGCACTGGTGCTATCGAATTATGGAAGGATGTGCGCTGTGTAAAAGATAAATATGGAAAGGATACAACCCATCCCCTCATTTATGTTGCGCTTGGATCACACGCCAATTACAGCAGACCCGAAGTGATCCGTTCTGCCAGCCTTTTTCACGAAGGACTTTTTCAACGCTTCATTTATTGGGCTGATGGCTTGATCCATTTTCTGTTCATGCTCTTCAACCCGAGCGAAAAGGAACGCCAGATCGCCCTGAATCAGTTGGCTATGCATCCCGCCACGGCATTGACCGAGCAGAGCTTCGAGAATCTGCGCGATGAGAGGGATCATTACATGGTGAGCCTGCCAATGGAAATTGCCACAGGCGATGGATTGCGTATTGGTTACGAGGGCGATCTCCGAAGTGAGGAAATTGGTAGATCCAGCAGTTATCTCAAGCGCGTCATGTCAGACCGACCGGTGATCCATCCACAATCGCATGAGTGGAAGCAGGCTCTTTTGTCCCCCGAACCCGATTGGGTGCAATATAAAGGCTTGTGGGGAGTGAAGAGTTTCCTAAAGGACGAGTCAGGCCCGCCCGGACCCAAATGGGACAGACCTGACAAGCTATTCGCGGTCTATCCGCGCAAACGCTGGGATAAATCGTTGGAGTGGCTGACGGAGTTGGAAAATATCTTAATATCTAGAAACAAAAAGAAAACCTAACTTATCTTTTGCTTTCCCACCTTGCATACACCGCCTGTGACAACAACCTTCCTGCACTTTGTTCGCGCGTGACCAGCTCTCCCATTTCGATTTTCCCCTCGAATCCGTCCATCATATCTTCCATCGCCTGCGCTACATGGATGGCAGAGGCGCGCACTGCATAGATTGTTGTAACAACAAACAGTGGGTTGTCACTCAAGCACTCGCGACCGGCTTCCAATAGATTAGGTAAGGATTTATACACTTCCCAGACTTCGCCTTTCGGCCCGCGCCCAAACTTTGGTGGATCAAGAATAATGCCATCGTATTTGACTCCGCGCCGGGCTTCCCGCTGGACAAACTTCAACGCGTCGTCCACGATCCAACGGATGGGTTTCTCTGTCAAATTGGACAAGGTCTGATTGTCGCGCGCCCAGCTGACTGATTTTTTGGAGGCATCCACGTGAGTCACTTTGCCGCCAGCTGCTGCCGCGGCTAGCGTTGCCAAACCCGTATATCCGAATAAGTTCAATACATTGATTTCTCGTTTTGATTGAGAAATTAACTCACTAAGCCAATCCCAGTGCGCGGCAACTTCAGGGAATACGCCGAGATGTCGTCCGGGAGTTGTCATGGCCCAAAACTTTAACTCTCCTCCTCCTTTCGCGCTGAGCGGAGCGCCAGCAGAGACGAAGCGGGGGTCAAGGATATATTTCATTTCCCATTTCTCTTCTACCTTCTTTTTGAAATCCCAATGTCCGCCACTTTCTTCTCCGGTGGGCTGAAAGACCGCGTGGGCCTGTTTCCATTCGGCATCGAGTGAACGTTTCCACATCGCTTGTGACTCGGGGCGAACAAAAACATAATTCCCAAAGCGTTCGAGCTTCAATCCATCGCCGCTATCGAGCAATGCGTAATCTGTCCAATGGGATGATTCGAGAAAAGTGAATGGTTTTGAGGATGTGATCATGAAGAGTAGGACATAAGATGGGGTGGGAAATCGGACAAATTCACTTGCTTTTTCATTTGAAAGTTGTATAATGTGGGAGAAAGTGGTAAGAAGTGGTAAGGACGCCGGTTGCGCCGGCGTTCACCTGTTAAAAAGGAATTATAGCACAAATGTTCTTAGGTCAGTTCCAGCATAATCTCGATGAAAAAGGCCGCTTGATGATCCCGGCGCGCTATCGTGAGTTGCTGGCGGCTGGCGCCTTCATCACGCAAGGCTTTGATAAATGTCTCATGGTGATGACCGATGTCTATTTTGGACAAGTCTATGATCGCATCAATGCCATGAACCTGGCTGACCCAACTGCACGCCTCCTCCGTCGCCTCATTCTTTCCAATGCTTATTCCGTTGAAGTGGATAAAGTTGGACGCATCCTTGTTCCCGGAAATTTACGTCAGGTCATTGCGTTGGATGGCGAAGCGATTGTTGCCGGACAGGGCGACTACTTTGAAGTGTGGAATCCTGCTGATTGGAATGATCAGATGAATCAATTACAGGATATCGAGACAAACAATCAACGCTTTGCCACGCTCGATCTTTCCAGAGGTTATTCGTAGTAACGGCTTCCCTGGCACCGTTCGCCAGGACAGGTGCAGCCGTTAACAACTGATCCTAAAGGATGCTTCGCAAAGTCGTTACTACATGAACGATTCGCCGCACCAACCTGTACTTTACAAAGAGATTATACACGCGTTGCAGCCTTATGCTGGGGGCCGCTATGTGGATGGGACATTGGGTGCGGGTGGCCATGCCCGCGGAATCTTGGAGGTGTCTGCGCCAGATGGGCAACTGCTGGGTCTTGATGTAGACCCGCAGGCGCTCGCGCTCGCTCGTAAGAACTTGGCTCCTTATGAACAGCGCTTCCATCTGGCGCAAGCCTCTTATACCTCTCTCTCCACGCAGCTGGCGCAGCTCCAATGGGATGCGGTGGATGGCATCCTGCTCGATCTCGGTGCCTCTTCGATGCAGTTCGATACGCCCGAGCGAGGTTTCTCCTTCCTGCAGGATGCTCCGCTTGACATGCGCTTCGGACCTCATGTTTCGCAGACCGCCGCTGATTTGGTGAACGAGTCATCAGAACGGGAACTGGCTGACTTGATCTATCAATATGGCGAAGAGCGGGAGTCTCGCAAGATTGCCCGAGCGATTGTCAGAGCGAGACCGCTCCATACGACCCGCGAATTGGTCGCCGTCATCGAAAGTGTCTCTCCCCGCCGCGGAGATCGCATTCATCCGGCGACGAGAACGTTCCAAGCGCTGCGGATCGCAGTGAATGAGGAACTGGCTTCCATTAAAGAAGTGCTTCCTCAAGCGGTGGCAGCCCTACGATCCGGAGGAAGACTCGCCGTGATCTCCTTCCACTCATTGGAAGATCGTATCGTCAAGGATTTCTTCCGCGAGCAGAGCAAGGATCTGGTCAACCCGCCTTATGAACGGATCTATGCAGAGGAACGCAAAGCAACGCTGAAAGAGGTCAATCGAAAACCGATCATGCCCTCGGATGATGAAATAAAAAATAATCCGAGAGCGCGCAGTGCAAAACTTCGCATTGCAGAAAAATTGTAAGGCGGAACGCTTCGCGCATTCCGCCCTACACGACCCTCGCCCAAATAAAAAGGTCGTTATGCAAGGACAGGCTACACAAATCATTCATGCTTACAGACAGGCTCCCTGGCGGGTTCAACGCCAGTGGATTGGCGCGTTCCTGCTCGTCGTGGTTGGCGCAGCGATGGTCGCGGCACTTTACCTCGATGTGACCGCCCGCGCGGCGGTGGCCGGACGCGAGATCCAGGAAATGCGAATTCAGATTACAACCATCCAGCGCGAAAACGCGGACTTGGAGACTCAGTTGGCAGATCTAACCTCCACAGCTGTGATGGAGAAACGCGCAACTGATCTGGGCTATCGTCCCGTCCAACCCGGCGAGCTGGATTATGTGGCTGTGCCTGGTTTTGCGCTTCCTGAGCCTGCCATTCTATTGGCCGCGGAAGATACAGCCCCAACGACGCAAAATCTACCAGCAGAATACACCCAGTCTCTGCTGGAATGGTTCGAGGATCGCGTGAAACTCGGAGGCTTGCGCTAACCATGCGACAGCAATATGCCATCCGTTCCATGATCATTGCTGCCGGTCTCGTGCTGGCAGGGCTGGCCGTCATTGTACAGATCATCCGCATTCAAACGAGCGAGCAGGCAAAGGTATTCCTGTCACAGGGAGATCGTTACGCGGGGGAGTTCCAAATGTTTTATCCGGAGCGCGGCGAGATTTATGACCGCAACGGTCATTTGCTGGCAGGCAACCGGACCGTTTATGAAGTGGGCGTTAGCCTGAGCGAAATGGAAAGCCCGGATTCACTGGCGAACATCCTGAGCAAATATTTGGGACTTACTTATGATGAAGTCCATAAGAAATTGACTGAATCGCCGAAGAGCTGGGAGTATGTTGTAATCCAGGATTATGTGGGCGTGGAAACGGTTGATGCACTACAGAAACTTGTCGGGCAAATGAATGATGCAGATGATTCGCGTTTAAGCGGACTGGCGTTCAAACCACATCTGCAACGCAGCTATCCCGAAAACGCACTGGCTTCCAACGTGCTCGGATTTGTCACCCGGGATGGTCGTGGCTATTTTGGTATCGAAGAGAAATACAATGACCTGCTGGCAGGTAATCCTGTGCAGGTCTGGGTGCCGCGTGACCCGAACAAAGCGACGGAAATTCCTAGGGTGCCGAACGGAACCACACTTGTCCTTACGATCAATCGGGATTTGCAAGCCAAGGTCGAATCCATTCTCGATCAGGCACTCTCTGACTATGGTGCACAGAATGGCACCATCCTCGTCATGAACCCGCGTAATGGTGAGATCCTTGCTATGGCTGCCACCCCGCGCATGGATTTGAACAATTACAACAATTATTTTTCTCTATACGATAATGGCAGTCAATATAACCGTTCTATTGGAACGGTGTATGAACCGGGTTCAGTTCTCAAGGTCTTAACGATGGCTGCTGCTTTGGATGCAGGCACGGTTACCCCACAGACTACCTTTATCGATACCGGCTCCATCGAGGTCGGTGGAATTACCATCCGGAACTGGAACCGCGACGCATGGGGCCAACAGGATATGGTGGGTTGCCTGCAGCATTCATTGAATGTGTGCCTAGCCTGGGTTTCCTCCCAAATGGGGACACAATCATTTTATGGCTACATGGAACGGTTTGGGTTGGGGCATCCGACTGGTGTAGACCTTTCCGGCGAAGCGACCGGTAGACTCAAGGTCCCCGGCGATGGGGATTGGTATCCTGTAGATCTGGGTACGAACGCCTTCGGTCAAGGAGTTGCCGTGACTCCGTTGCAAATGCTTATGGCCGCTTCTGCCATTGCCAACGATGGAAAGATGGTCACGCCGCATGTTCTTTATTCCATGCTGCGTGATGGCCATCAATACAATGTCCCTTCGCAAGTTGCCGGCTCACCCATTTCTACTGAAACAGCTCATACATTGAACCAGATGCTGGCGGCTTCGCTCGAACTGGAATCTTCGCAGGCGTTGTTACCGGGCTATCGCCTCTCCGGCAAAACAGGTACAGCCCAGATCCCAACAGATTATGGTTATGACCCATTCCATACAAACGTCTCGTTTGCGGGGTGGGGACCTACCGATGATCCACAGTTTATGGTGTACGTCTGGCTTCAAAGTCCAACTACATCGATTTGGAGTTCTGAAACAGCTTCACCTGTTTTTTCGAAAGTTGCTGAACAGACAGTCATCCTTCTCAACATTCCGCCCGATGTTGTCCGCGGACAACTAGTGACGAAATAATGCTGACACTCGCTGACGTGCTCGAAGCCCTGACGAATTTTCGTCCCATTGCGACAACGGTCATCACCGATGCGGTGATCGACTCGCGTCAGGTAATCCCCGGTTCGTTGTTTGTTGCGATCCCCGGCGAAAACGTGGATGGACATGATTTCATTGGAGAAGCGTTTCGACGCGGGGCTTCTTTTGCTTTAATCCAGCGGGACGCTGTCGCTGACGGCTCTTTCCGGACCATTGATCTGCGGGCCGTCTTATCGATTGATTCGTTTCCCCGTGAAAATCTCGATCCACCAATATGTTTACGCGTGGAAAATACTGTCACTGCTCTTCAACAGATCGCGCGTTACTGGCGCCGCAAACTGGATTTAC
>DASWEH010000149.1:0-3815 GCA_036394895.1 Anaerolineales bacterium | reverse complement strand
TTGTACATTCATCAATACTCCTTACAAACTAGTTTATAATATAAACTAGTTTGTAAGGAGTGTCAAGATCGAGAAGAAAGACAAATGGAAGTTGCCGACCAAGGCAAATAAAAAATCTCCTCGATGTTATGACCGAACATGCAACGAGTGTATTCCAAAATAAACTCGCCCCGCTATATTTTTGCGGGGCGAGTTGTACCAACTTATGCTTCACTTTTCATTTATCGGCTTTTATCGAAACAGAGATGGCGCGGACGGCAATGCTGGCGCTGATTCTCTTTGCCTCAAGCCCGATTTCACGCAACATGCCTGTCGGCGCGACATAATACCCACAGAAATACAAGCCAGGCATCTTTGTTTCATATCCACTCGATGCGGGTGTTCCGTTTTCGTCATATATCATCGTGGATACACCAGTCAGGAACGCATTGACGCGCGGACGATATCCCGTTGCAAGAATGACCGCATCGAACCGCGCTTGTTTTCCGTCATCGAAGATGACACCCTCCTCAGTGAATTCCTTAATTCCTTCGTAAACAGTGATTTGACCATTCTTGATTAATTTGAGAGTGCCAATATCAATAAGAGGTATGTGGCCGTCACGTTGAATTTGAGTAATTGGTCGATAGGGTAATTTGCGAAGTCCATACTTTGTAATGTCGCCTATTGCGAAACGCAAGATCGGAGCATTAATTGCATCCGCAAGGTTAGTTGGTAATTTGCTCTGCAGGATGCCAATGGAGAGAATAGGAAGCCCAAACAATTCGCGCGGAAGGACATTCACCGCGCTTCGGACGGCAAGGCTGACTTATGCTCCATGTTCGTACAAGTCAATCGCGATCTCGCCGCCGGAGTTCCCAAATCCCACCACCAAGACTTTATTCTCTCTAAAAGGCTCGCCGTTTTTGTATTGAGAACTGTGCATCGACGCGCCCTTGAACAAATCCTGTCGCGGCCAGGTAGGGAGGAAAGGCTCATGATTACAGCCAGCGGCGATCACAAGATTCATTAGGGCAAGTTTACTGCAAAGACAATTGCACTACTTATTTATCTTGAAATTGAAAAGGGAGGATTCTTCAAAGGCGCGGTCAAAGGAGCAAGATTGCTCATTCTTCAAGCAACTCTTTTACTTTTGAAGTGAGATCACTGATATGGAAAGGCTTTACGAGATAATCATTGGCGCCCGCGCCAATCGCGACAATTCTGCTGTCGGTATCATCCAGAGCGGTCACGATCAAAATAGGGGTATGGCGAAAGACTGGATCTGCCCGTAACATTCTGCATAGCTTAAAACCATCTGGCGGTGGCATCATCAGGTCAAGGAGAAACGCATGGGGAAGCGTGGAGCTTGCAATCTCCAGCGCCTTGGAACTCTCGTTCACGACAATGGCTTGATAACCTTCCATTTCGAGAATTTCGGCCATGAACATCGAAGCTGCTTCGTCGTCCTCTACTACCATAACCCTGATCTTTGGATTTTCCATTTCTTGACGCACTCTGTTTTGTGGAATATCGCTTAAGTACAAGCGTGTTCTACATCATTATAAGCCAAAGAACTTTGCGAATTACTTACAACCAGCTTTGCAAATCCATATCTGTTCGTCCGACTCAGGAATGTCTTTAAAGCTCTGCCTTTCCGATTGCAGTCTGCCGTGGAACTGGCGTTGACGCGCTTATCGGACTGCATGCTACGATTATTACGACAAGCAGTAGTCTAAGCAAATCGCGCATCATAATTTCAGATGTGCAAATTTATTTTTAAGTGGAAAGCAATTGGTCTACCGCGTTGACGAGTTCCCTCAAGTTGCCGACCTTGAGCACATTATTGCACAGTGGCGCGTATTTTTCCATGTCACTATCACCGTGCCACATGACCGGAGGTTCAGGATTTAACCAGATGGTCCGTGCCGCGCGACGTGTCATCATTGAGAAAATATCGACACGCGGATCGTTGTAGTTGTTACGCCCATCGCCGACGACAATAAGAGTCGTCTGACCGTTGAGGGTGTCCAAGTATTCATTGTTGAAATCGTTGAGGGACCAGCCAAGGTCGGTATTGTAATGTCCGCTGGGCATGCGCCATAAAATAGATGCGATCGCCTCGTCTGCGTTGGAGCCGTTGAAATCATCCGAAATAAATTCGAGATGATTAATGAACGCGAAGGCGTGCGTCTTGCGAACTTGTCCTTGCAATGCAAATAGAAAGCTCAACATCAATTCGGAACAAAAGCGCATGGATGTACTGATATCGCAGATGATCACGATCTTTGGCTTACGGATTCGGTCGCGATATTTGATTTCCATGGGCACGCCATGATATTTGAGATTGGTTCGGATCGTTGACTTCGGGTCGAGTTGCCCACTCTTGGCGCGTTTTTGTCGCAAGGCGATACGAGTTTTCAGCGTAGCCGCGAGTCGTTTCACCTCCCGTTGTAGGATTTTCTTCTCATCATCCGAGAGCGCCTGGAACGGGCGGTTCATCAAATTATCCATGTTTTCAGAAGGCGGCTGCTCGCTTAAATTCTCGGCGATCCGTTCCCCCGCGAACTGTTTGATCTGCTGTTCGAGTCCCTGCATATTCTGTTGGATCTGTTCACGGATTTCTTCAATGCGTTCCTTGCTCATTCCCATCTGCTGGAGTTGTTCCATTAACTCGCGCAACGCTTCACGGACTTCCGGGAATGCCAGCGCACGCATCATGCGTTGCGCCATCCATTCCTGGTAGCGAAGGTCATCCATTTGATTCAGTCCCACCATTTGACCCAATTGTTCCAATTCTTCCCTGGACAGTTGTTCGCCGTTCATCAAGCGCTGCATCCGCTGACGGAGACTCTGGGCAAACTCACGCAACGCATCTGCCAACATTTGGGCTTCTTCGGGAGTCATATCGTCCATGGGGTTACCACCCATCATAGGAGCTTCACCATTCCCAAAGAAAAGCGGAAACAGTTTATCGAAAACGGGAAGGTCACGTACATCTTTGATTAATGTGGAACGCAGCGACAGACGGAAGTGCTCGCGATGTTGTATCCCCATCAAGTCCACCGCGGAGAAGGCCTCCGCGCTTTCAGCCAGTGACACGCGTACGCCGCTGGCGCGCAACGCAGCAATTAACTGTAAAATGCGAGATTCCATAAAATAAATTCCTTACTGGTGGTCGAGACGCAAGCAGTCGAGACCACTATTTTATGTTTACCTGTAATAGATGGTCACGGTACGTGCGGAAGAGCACCGCCCACTCGACCATCGGCAGTAGCTAATTACCAGAAAATCTTCCAAATTCATCCGGCTTGCCTCGTCCTGGTGGAGGGGCAATGAATTGTCGCTTGGCTTTTTGTAAATCCGCTTCGTGCTTGACCAAAACGGACAGCGTATCTTCCAGGGTCTGTTTATCGATATTCTTGGCGTTGAGCGCCACAAGCGCATTTGCCCAATCCAACGTCTCGCTAATGGATGGGGATTTGCGCATGTCCGTGTTGCGCAGTTTCTGGACGAATTCCACTGCCTGCTGCGCAAGCTTCGGACTCAAATCGGGAACTTTCAAGCGCACAACGGCAAGCTCTTCCTGAAGTGTTGGGTAATCGATGAATAGATATAAACAACGTCGCTTTAGCGCTTCAGATAATTCGCGCGTATTGTTGGAGGTCAGGACAACAAAAGGTCTGTGTTTTGCAGTCAGTGTTCCCAGCTCAGGCACAGATACCTGAAAATCGCTCAATACCTCGAGCAAAAACGCTTCGAATTCCGCATCGGCGCGATCGATTTCGTCGATCAATAGGACAGTTGGCTCATCGCACAAAATCGCTTTCAATAAT
>DASWEH010000148.1:0-5072 GCA_036394895.1 Anaerolineales bacterium | reverse complement strand
AAGCCGAACCAGGGTGCGACCGAGCAGATCGCTGATCTCATCTCCAGCCATAATACAGCTGATGCCAATCTCATCAGACGGATGATCAAGAGACCACAGGCGGTCTGGTTCACTGCCGGTACCCCCGAGGGTGTCGAGCAGAACGTTAAAAAGACCGTCGAGCGCGCCGTAAACCAGGGCACCGTTCCTGTTTTGGTCGCATATAACATACCGTTCCGTGACTGTGCCCAGTTCAGTGCTGGTGGTGCCACCAGCGTAGCGGAGTACAAAGCGTGGATCGACGGCTTCGCCGCTGGCATCGGCAACGCCAAAGCCGTGGTACTCCTTGAGCCGGATGGGCTTGGGATCATCCCATGGTATAACCCGTTCGCGGATCGCGACACATGGGTAACCAATCCGAACCTTGAGTGGTGTCAACCCGCTGAGGCGAATCCAGCAACCGCCGCTTCGGACCGCTTCGCAATGATGAATTATGCAGTTGACAAACTGAAGGCGAACCCCAACACCAGTGTCTATCTCGATGGCACTCACAGCGGATGGTTGGGCGCCGGCGATGCGGCTGACCGTTTATATCAGGCTGGTGTCCTCGATGCAGACGGCTTTTTCCTGAATGTGTCCAACTACCAGTTGAACTCGCGCCTAGAGAAGTATGGCACTTGGATCGCGAAGTGCATTTGGTTTGGTGATCCCGGTTCTGGTTCTTGGGGTGCTGGCCACTTCGAATGGTGCGGAAGCCAGTATTCTCCTGCGAGCCCAAATGATTTCTCCACTTGGGCCCTCACGGATCAATGGTATGCCAATAATGTTGAGAATCAGACCTGGGTGCCTTACCCCGGGAATGCTGGGTTGAAACATTTTGTCATTGACACGAGCAGGAACGGTCAGGGGCCGTGGACTCCGACCACCTCGTATCCAGATCCGCAGGATTGGTGCAACCCGCCAGATCGTGGCCTGGGCGTGCGTCCAACGGCGAATACCGGCATCGCGTTGCTTGATGCTTACCTCTGGGTGAAAATTCCGGGAGAGTCGGATGGCGAGTGTACACGAGGTCTCGGACCTGCTGGCACAACGGTTGATCCCGAATGGGGCCTGATCGATCCTGCTGCAGGCGCTTGGTTCCCCGAGATGGCGCTTGACCTGGTACACAACGCGAACCCACCTCTGCCATAACATTCAATACCCCGCAAATTGATCAAGAAAGAGTGAGTCAGAAATGACTTGCTCTTTCTTTTGTTTATTACGCTGCACATGTATAAACTCCCAAATGGAATAATCAGCATACGTACAATTGATTTATACCCATGAAGCTCAATATCCCATTTATCGCCCTGCTTATTCTCCTTATCCTTACTGCCTATTTGCTTTGGTTCGCGAAAACATGGGAATAGATTCGTCTTTTCAAGTTTTATTGATTCAAGTCAAAATTTAGGGTATAGTACCAATATTACATGATGCCTTCTTTACGCTCAAAATTTAGTAGTACAGAGGAGTAAAAATGGCAAGCAAGAAAATCAAGATCAACCGCGCGCCCGTGTTGACTCTCTGGGCGGCAGTCGTGGCAGAGCGACTTGGCTACAATGAAGAGACAGCATTGACACTCGGCAAAGCAGTAGCGGGGCTCAATGCACAATCCAAAGGGCGGCGACTGGGAATCTATGAAGAGAAGACTGAAGAAGAGAAGAAAGAGGATAAGAAGAAAGAAAAACAGGCGAAGCCGGAGTTTATCGAGCTGCTTGGCCGAGGTGTCCCAGCCGTCGAAACACCAAAGGGATTGCGCGCCGCAATCAAAGGCGAAGCCATCCATGCAGGGAGTGTCGAAACCTATCTCAAGCAAAAGTTCAAAGATGATCTTGATGATACTCGGGCAGCCATGGAAAAGCTGGCAAAAGCCTACACGCCCAAGCAACTAGAAAGCAAAGCCTACGATTTGTACGAAAAGTTCCGGCCCGAGATTCCCGAGGGAACAAAAGGCTGGGGCGCAAAGGGTGAACTGGATTTGGACTACATCCGCTCGCTAGCAGAATAGAATTTTCGCTCTGAACAGAAGGACGGTGTTCTTCTGTCCCACAGTCGAAGTCGGTGTTGCAATGCCTCGTCAGTTTTACAGGAGAATGCTATGCCAGAATATGACTATGACTTGCTTGTCATTGGTTCCGGACCTGCCGGTCAGCGCGCCGCTATTCAGGCTGCGAAACTCAACAAACGTGTAGCAGTTGTCGAACGAAAAGCCATCATTGGTGGTGTGTGTATCAACACCGGAACGATCCCAAGCAAAACATTACGTGAGGCTGTGCTGCACTTTTCTGGTTATCGGGAACACAGTCTCTATGGCGCCTCGTATACGGTCAAGCAAAATATTACGATGGCAGATTTGCTCTATCGCACCGACCATGTCGTCCAGCATGAACTCGACGTCGTCCGCCATCAACTCCAACGGAACCGGGTCGAACTTGTCTCGGCGGAAGCCTCGTTTGTAGATGCCAACACCGTGCGCTTGAAATATGTAGATGGGCGCGGCTGGCGCGATGTCAGCGCGGCACATTTTGTCATCGCCACAGGGACGCGCGCGACGAAAAGTGACCGCATCCCTTTCGACGGGAGGCGGATTTTCATCAGCGATGATCTGCTCCAGCTCGATCATCTCCCGCGCACACTGACGGTGGTCGGCGCGGGTGTCATTGGTTTGGAATATGCCAGCATCTTTGCTGCCCTCGGTGTGCGCGTGACGATCATTGACAAGCGCCGCCGATTGCTGCCATTTGTGGATGCGGAGGTCATTGACTCGCTCACCTATCATTTCAATCAACAGCGAGCCATCATGCGCCTCGGTGAAGAAGTAGATACCATCGAACCTATCACCGATGAGCATGGCGACCGCGTAAAAATTCACCTGGTCAGCGGGAAACAGATCATCACCGAGATGGCGCTCTATAGCATTGGGCGGACCGGAGCGACTCGCTCTCTCAATACCGAAGCCGCGGGCTTACAAACAGATGATCGTGGTCTATTGACAGTGAACGAACATTATCAGACGAACATTCCAAATATCTACGCGGTTGGGGACGTAATAGGTTTCCCATCCCTAGCTTCCACTTCCATGGAGCAGGGACGCCTCGCGGCCTGTCATGCCTTCGGAATCCCAATACATAGTTCACCCCAACTTTTTCCATACGGTATTTACACAATTCCTGAAATCTCCACCGTTGGGCGCAACGAAGAAGAATTGACAGAGCAAGGCATTCCGTATGAAGTGGGCAAAGCCCAATACCGCGAGATTGCCCGCGGACAAATCATCGGCGACCAAACGGGGCTCCTGAAACTGATCTTTCATCTTGATACGCATGAGTTGTTGGGTGTACATATTATTGGTGAAGGCGCGAGCGAATTGGTTCACATTGGTCAAGCAGTAATGGCATTCAAAGGCAAAATAGAATATTTCATTAACAATGTGTTTAACTACCCCACGCTGGCGGAATGTTACAAAACTGCCGCGTTCGATGGAATCAATCGTCTCGGCGTATAAATCGTGAAAATATCGGCACCGGAATTTGAGCGTCTCATGCAGACCATCGCAGATGGCTGGAATGAGGGCAACGCGCCTCAAGCTGCAGATTGTTTCAGCGAAGACGCTATCTATGTTGAGCCGCCAGAGAAACAGCTCTATCATGGTCGCTCAGAACTCTATGAATATTTCGGTGGAGATCATGGTACAGATATTCCCATGAAAATGACCTGGCACCATCTGGCTTTCAACGAAAAGGAACAAATTGGTTTTGGGGAATATACGTTTGAGATGCATGGTCGCTATCATGGTATTGTGATTGTAAAGATCAAAGCAGGATTGATCAGCCAATGGCGTGAATACCAATATCCGACAGTGTTGAACTGGGAAGAATTTACAAGCTATAATCCTTTTTAATGAGAAGGCAGGGGAAAGGAGGTATGTTTTGCGTTACACTCCCCGTCAAGGAATAGAATTTTATGAAATATGAAACTGTGCATGGCGTTTCCATCCCCAAAATTGGATTTGGGATGTGGAAAATAGGTGGCGATTCCTACCCGGACCTGAAGCGTGATCCGGCTTCCTTAGCGGCTTTGCGAACCGCGCTCGAAGTTGGCTACACTCACTTCGACACCGCCGAAGTTTATGCGGATGGTCATAGCGAGGAATTGCTGGGGCGCGCGATCCATGAGGACAACACAAAACGCGAGAGCCTCTTCATCACAACGAAAGTGGACCCTGCGCACCTGCAACATAAGCAGATCCTTAGATCGTGTGAAAACAGCCTGAGTCGTCTCCAAACGGACTACGCTGATTTGTATCTCATCCACTGGCCCCCGCGGATGAGCATGCAGCTCGATGAAGCCTTCCGTGGGTTGAATCAATTGGTGAGAGATGGCAAGGTGAGACATCTAGGCTTGAGCAATTTCAATGTGAAATTGCTCAAGCAAGCACAGTCACTTTCTGAAACGCCAATTCTTACCGATCAGGTTCCGTACCGCCTGCCTGATCGTACCTACGTGGAAAACGGCGTTCTGGAATACTGCCAACAGAACGATATTTTGCTGACTGCTTATTCGCCTGTGAAATTTCGCAACCTGCCCGTCAATAAAACGCTGCAAGCCATTGCGGATGCGCATGGAGTGACCTCCTATCAAATCGCGCTGGCCTGGCTGGTCGCCCAGCCGCGTGTTATCACGATTCCGATGTCGTTGAATCCGAAACATATCCGAGAAAATTTCGAAGCGGCAGAGATCGAGCTTTCGAAAGAAGAGTTCGAAACATTGAATGAGCTTTATTAATTTATTTTAGCAGTAGAAATCCAGATTTGTAAACCATCCGTATAGTTACATGAAAGTAGCAGTCACACCCGAAATTGAGATTATCGAGGAGCAGGAAGAGAAAACCGAGCTTGAGCCGCTTTATCGCATCCTCATCCACAACGATGATGTTACGCCGATGGACTTTGTGGTACAAATCTTGAAGACCATCTTTTTTCAATCGAACCCCAAGGCGTATGAGATCATGTTGATCGCGCATATTACGGGTCTGGCTTACGTGCAAACGCTTC
>DASWEH010000147.1:0-4274 GCA_036394895.1 Anaerolineales bacterium | reverse complement strand
AATGCGACGTTGTTCGTTGAGCAGGGGAAGGATGAATTTGAATTTGCGTAATGAACCAATATTCAAATGAGGCGAGGCTGAACCTTTTTAACGGCAGGATTTGTTCATCCCCAATGGGCACAATCCGTCTAGGCGTCAAGACCAACTGCTCGGTGATCGTTTCATCTTCCCAGCCAGCAGACTTGAGTTTTGGAAGTACATAAGTGCGGCAAGTGTCGGCTTCGTTCATGTCCCTGGGTGTTATGGGTTAAGCATACTCCAAAAACGAAAATCTGGACAAACTTCTCTGAAAATAACAATCTCTTGCAAGGTAATGGAGATTACCCACATGACGCCGGATTGGGATTTTGGTGGCATCCCACTGGCTGGTAAATTCATTGCAAACCGTTTACGGGCTATCCATCCATTGCTGGATGCCTGCTTCTACCTCTGCGATCACCTTTGCGACGGCGCTCTTCATGGAATGCAACTCGGTATTCGGGTAAAACGCCTGGTGCCGTTTGAGCAGGATCTCGAGCAGTTGAAGTGTGCGTCCGGGGCTCATGTCCTTGAGGCGGGGTGCAGCCTGGTATGCCGCGACCCACTGCTCGATGGTCCCATAGCGGAACGGCGCAGAGCGGTCAATGTCGATGTTGGCGTTCGGGTTGGAAAACACGATCCCGCCTTGAATGTTTCCCAGCACTGGCAGTTTCTTCAACAGGTCACCGGCACTCCCTCCGGTCGCTCTCAGGTTGATGAGGGCTTCATCCCGCATACGAGCCCACTGCGCGTCGGGATATTCTTGCATCGGCACTGGCTGGAAGTCTTGAGTCGTGTGGTCAAACTGCCAGACCTGCCAGACGCCATCCCGCCAGACAAAGTCCGCATTCCAATGCTTGACCTCGAAGTACCAAAACCCCTTGGGCCCGATGACGACCACGTCCATGTCGTCGCCGGACTTTGGCTTTAGGCTGTGCAGAATGTACGTATCCGGAGAGGCGACCCACTCCTGCTCGCGGATCAAATCGAATTCGCCGATCAAACCCCATTTCCCTGTCTCTTCTGCCAGCCTATCAACCTCCTGTACGGAGGGAATCGGGATTGCCATTTCACGCCGCCAGAGGGGCAGGAGCTTGGGGAACAACTTTTGACGCAGCGGCGACTCGTCTTCGTCGTTGGAGGTCCGCGTGACCGGGTTTTCGGGCGGCGTGGGTATCCGCGAGAACCCCATCCACACCGCCATGGCGATCAGAGCGCCGAAGCCAGTGCCCAGAGTCAGGATCATGCCGAGGCAGGCAAGATCGACGCTCCTGAGGGTTAGCCAGGCTCCGATGCTGCAGATGACGAACAACACTAAGCCAATGAACGGTAAAAAGCGCTGGTAACGCGCCTTGCGGGCCTCCTGCTGGGCAAGCTGCTGAGTATAACGGTCCCACTTTTGGGTGTAGGCTCGCAGCAGCTCGAAGCGCCATTTCTTCAACAGCGCCTGCCGGGCAATTCTGATTTCCTTGTAGCCTGCCACCAGATCCGAGGAAAACAGGTCGATCAGCATACCCACTCCTTATAAGGCATTCCTCAGAGCATACAACCAAACTCATGCCAGCGCAAGGATGATGCTTAAATCATAGGGCTTTCTCAAAAAGTAATGTCAGACAGGTGTTTTGAACCGCCAAGACCGCGAAGCACACGAAGAAAAACCTGTTAAGCCTTGGCGCTCTCACCTGCACTTGCGTGCGGTGCAAGTGTTGCGTGCTTCGCGGTTTACTGTTCTTAGGTCCGTCCAGGTCTCGGCTCTGAGAAAGCCCTGTTCGCAATCATAACCCGGCTGGCGTCATGGCAGACCTGTGAGGCACAGAAGCACGTGACCGAGGTCCTCTTGGACAGCTGAGCCGTCTGCAGAGGCAGATCCGGCTGATGCGAACAAGATCTCGCAGGTCTTTGAAAGAGAAAACCGACTGTAAAGTCTGCCACCCATTTTTCAGTGTATAGTAGCGATCGAACCTACGGGGTCTGCAAAAACAGCCTGTCAGGGGCACGATCACGGTCTACACAGAGCAAGAAGTGACGTGACTGGAAAAAAGTAAAGGCAAGCATACAGGAACCATATACAAACCATACACAAACCATATACAAACCTTATACTGGCATTGGATCAGTACTATGTCAGTAGCGAACCGTTCCCGAAGCAACTACCTAACATCACCCTGGAAAGGACAACAAAACACATGGCAAAGGTAACAATAAACAAATTGCTCGAAGCGCTGAGTGGTGCGATTGGCGGGCTGGTCTTTCGCCAGATGCCCGATGGCACCATCATACTGAGTGGTGCACCTCGTCACAACAAGCGCAAAACCACACAGAAACAGAAAGCTCACCGCCAGCGCTTTCGGGAGGCGGCCAAGCATGCCCGCTGGGCAGCTCACGAACACCCCATCTATGCCGAGCTCGCCAAAGGGACGTGGAAATCTGCCTACAATTTTGCGCTGTCCGACTGGTGGCACCCGCCGGTGATCCATCGCATCGAGCGTAGAGATGGGCGCATCCTGGTGGAGGCGAGCGATAATATCATGGTGGCGAAAGTGTATGTAACGATCTTCGATGGAGAGAACAAGATCGTTGAAATGGGCAATGCGATCAGGCAGGAAGGCAACTGGTGGGCATTTGCTTCCCAGGCCGCAGGCAAGACCGTCAAAGCACAAGCCTGGGACCTGGCAGATAACGTGACGAAGGTGGTTGTGTAGTAACGCAGCCGTGTTGCGCAGTACATGAATTTCACGTTGTGCCGTAAGAGATACTATCCAAAATAGAATGACACCCGCCGTGTGGCGGGTGTTTTGATTTTTGGGGTTCTACTAACGGAGAGTATACGGCTTTCTATCCTCAGCAATATGATTTCATGACAATTAGTAGTTGCATTCGTATCTTGAAATTGCTACAATACTTTTAGTGGATTGGTTATTAGCTCATAGTGGAGGATCTCATGAATAGCGCATACTTTCGTCAGCAAATTGCAAAGTTGTGTATTATTTTTTTATTGTTATCTTTGATCTCAGTTACCAATGTGGATGCTCAAGACGTAACGAACAACGAAAATCCGAAGGACGCTCAACAAGCGGACAATTGTTCCTCGAAAACGCCTGACAAATCCATCGACTGCCCGCAAGCCCTGGATGCTCAACCCCAATCTGCAGAGTTTGTCACTGGTAGTCCCTTGACATTCTACGTCAATGATGACACCAGTACAGCGATGTACTATAACGGCATACAACAGTTTTATGGACAAAATGCCGAAGGGGTGTTTATCTGGGTCAACGGATATGTTTATGGTCCCGGCTATGTGCCTGCAGGCCAGAATACATATGCCTACACACCCGTGAGTAATGGCTTATCTGGAACAGGAACTTCAGACAATCCATGGAAGGTAGCGACGGTTGTGGATGTAGGCGATTCCGGCTTGAGGGTTCAGCAGGAGGTCAAGTATGTTAATGGGGAAGCTTATGTTACTTATTCCTGGAGAGTTAGCAATACTACAAATAATGACATTTCCTATAGCCTATTCCATGCCGCGGACCTCTTTACCGAGAACGATGATTATGGTTATGGATATTATGATGCCTCAACAGGCGCAATAGGAGGTTACAATGCCTCGCATACGTTTTATCAGTATTTTCAACCAATAAGGCCCGCAAGTTCACACTTCTTCGAGGGTTTCTATGGTGACACATGGGAGAGGATTGGCAGTACCTTTGGTCCAGGTGCTGGATTCGATGATACATATCGTCCCGATGACTATATTGACAACAGTGTTGGACTTCAATGGAATGATACAGTTCCAGCGAACGATACTCGGCTGATTTCAGATTATGGAGTATTTAACGCACAAATTGGTGAGATTACATGCTATTCACTTGATGTAGGTTATGCCTCGTCAAAGGGGAATGTGATACAGACACCAGCTGATAATTGCCCTGGCGGTCGAGGCTACACATACAATACCCCAGTAACCCTCCAGGCCGTTCCCGCAGCGGGCTACAAGTTTACAGGATGGAGTGGCGATACCAATGATGCCTCAACGATTACGAATGTTGTGATCACGAGGAACAAGATAGTGGCGGCGAACTTTGAGTTGATCCGGCAGTCTATTTTGCCACCTATTGTTTTGGTGCATGGCTGGCACGGAATTCCAGGATCATTCACTGATACTTGTAGTTCAACTACCCTGGCATATCATGCCACACCTTCTGATAACCTACCGCCTTATTATGACTTTGGCGTATTTGCCAGAAACCTGATTC
>DASWEH010000146.1:0-11715 GCA_036394895.1 Anaerolineales bacterium | reverse complement strand
CAGGTAAGCAATGACCGCATAGATGAGAATCAAAGCAACCTGATCCACCCGACGGGCAAACGCCTCCCCCACACGGACAGGAAACGTTCCAACGCCCCTGGCTTTGTCATCATCATGTTTGTCAATATGCTTACCCACGTTGATACTTGCAACTCCCAAGCCATAAGGAATACCGGCAAGGACAACATTCCAGATATTGCTTGTATCCCCGCCCTTGATCAGCGTCATCACAAGGTACACGCCTCCAACCATAATGGGTCCCCAGATAAGGAAAATGGCAAACTCACCGAGCCCCCAATATTTGAAGGGGTAGGTGTAGGCAAGAAGCACAATGGCACCAAATGCAAACAATCCGATGACAGCGGGATTGAAGTTGGTATTGAGTAATGCATAGATTCCAGCCAGAGTTGCCAACAGCCCACTGACAAGGAACCATCTAATCTGTTGAGGTTTGGTAAAGAAACCCTGCGCGAGTGGATGAACTCCATATTGTGTGCGGAAATAGTTATCCTTGTCCAAGCCACGTGAATAATCAGTGTAATCATTCAGGATGTTGTTTGTGCCATGCGCGATGAACAATCCCAGGGTAAGGATCAGGAAGGGAATCCAGGAAAAATTACCGTCGCGCCAAGCTAATAATCCTGCAATCACGCAGGAATAAACTGTCACCAGTGTGACAGCGGAACGTGTAGCAATTAACCACTTGGAAACGACATCCAGCGAGTCCCACTCTTTTTTGTCATCCATCTTAATCAGCTGCCATGAGGCTTTGCGCCACATCGCAAAATTAATGTGCATACGAAGCTTCTCCTTTTGAGTTGATATGAAAATTCTCTCAAAAGGATTATACTATTATTTGTGAAATGAGATACAATCGGTCATAATAACTGGTAGTCGGTTAAGTTCAGTTAGATTGGAGAGAGCATGTCGGAGATAAACGACGAGTATATTCCTGCGTTAAGTTATCGATTTCTAACCCCGTTTTACGACTTTATCCAAAAATATATCGTACGAGATATACGTTATAAGTCACTGCTGGTCGCACAGGCAAATATTCAACCCGGGCATCATGTATTAGATTTAGGTTGCGGTACGGGCACACTGGCGATCATGGCAAAGCTGGCACAACCCAGTGCAGAAGTAGCAGGCTTGGACGCGGATCCAGACATGTTGAAGGTGGCAAAATATAAATCCGCGCAGCAAAACGTACCGGTCAACTTCGATCTGGGATTCACAAATAAGCTCCCCTACCCAGATGATTCATTTGACCGCGTCCTTTCCAGCATTATGATCCATCACTTGAAAACGCCCGATAAGATACAGACCGCACGTGAGGTCTACCGCGTGCTCAAACCCGGCGGTCAATTGCATATCATTGACTTTGGTAAACCGGTAACCTGGTATGGGAAAATACTAGGCCCCCTACTCCACAAATTTGAAGAAGCAAACGACAATATTGACGGGAGACTTCCTGAAATCTTTGGCGCGCCCGGCTTGAAGACCGAAATCGTTGGAAATTTTTGGACGTTCTTTGGCGACCAGGCATTTTTGCGCGGTGAAAAGCCCCTCAAATAACATGGCTCGTATTGAATCAAGCCTCCTTGTTCATCAATTACCAGAGAATGTATTTACATTCCTGGATGCCTCTGAAAGCCACGCCAAATTTATCCCCAATATGGCAGAGTTCAAACAAACATCTCCTGGCGCCTTTGGTAAGGTTGGAGCGACCGCACAAGGCTTGTTGAGTTATTTTGGATTGATGAAAATCAAAGTGCAATATGAAATCATTGATCATGAGCTTAATGAGCGACTGGCGATGAAAGGGCAAATGGGTCCCGTCCTTTTCAAGGATGGCTATATTTTAGAAAAGAATGGCGATGAAACCGAAATTAAATTTTGGCTTGATTTATTCCCAACAGGCTGGGCGAAACTCCTTTCGCCGTTGATGGGCCTGATCGGAAAAGTCCATGCTTATGAAACTCTCAGGAATTTGAAGCGAGAGCTGGCGAAGACAGAGATTGCTTCGTCGCTGCGCTCCTCGCAATGACGTAAACGTATGGCAATTGACCTTTACCAACCGTTCACGAATCCTATTACCCGCGAGACCTTCCTCTGTATTTCTTCCACAGAAGAAGCATTCACCATGGAATGGACCGTGCACCCGGGTGGATATGTTCCATTTGAGCATGTACATGTCAATCAGGATGAAATTTTTCATATCCAACGTGGTGAGATGCGAGTAAAAGTGAAAGGCGTTGTACAAATTGGAAAAGTTGGAGAGACATTGACCATCCCACGTGGGACGCGACATATCGCCTTTAATGATAAAGCGGAGCCACTGGTCTGTATTGTCGAATACAAACCTGGACTCGATCACTACAAAACAATGCAATGCTTTGCCGGCTTAACTCTCGATTGCGATTATGATAAACGAGGATTGGTCAATGTCCCAAAGATCATGTTTATGCTGAAAAAAGGTGATGCTCTGTCATTGACTCGGCCTGCTTTCGCGCCAAACTGGTTGTTTCAATTGGGCATGCATACCTTTTTTGCCCTTGGTTCGATTTTAAAATGGGAAATGTACTATAAAAAATATACAACATAGGGGTTGCCCTAGGATAGGAGAATAAAACACATGGATCTCAAACTTTGGTGGTTTGCACTTCAAAAACCCGTCAAGGAACACGACAAGAAGGTATGGGACTCTTTTGACGTCGTGGCGAAGTGGTTGATCTCGACACGCGCCACCGTGACACAGCTGACGTTGATGGCGGGTGGTATTGCGGGCCTACTGGCTTTCCGCGATGGTTACTTTGACTTCTTACCCTGGTTCGTGATGACACTCGGAATCTATTTTGCGCACTCCTCAGAAAATCTGGTCAACGATTATATTGATTTCACCCGCGGCATCGATGAAGATAATTATTATAGAGGACAATACGGTATTCACCCACTTGTGCACAAGTTCTGGACAAAACAAGATTGGACGCGTTGGTTCATTACAGCAGGCACAACTGCTGTAGTCTGTGGGTTGTTCATTCTGTTTTACACCAACTTCAATCCCATTGTGATTGCTCTCTTCATTTTCGGCGTAGCAATTTTGCCGACGTATGCATGGCCCCTTAAATACTTGGGATTAGGTGAAATCTTGATCTTCCTCAACTGGGGGATGGTATTGATCCCAGGTATTTATGCTATTCTGGCGGGTCATATTCCAGCGAATCTTCCGCTCATTGTGATGGCAGGCATGGCGTTCGGGTTTGGGTTCGGCAGTTTCAATTGGGGCAAGCACATTGATAAGATCGAGGCTGACAAAAAGAAAGGGGTAGGTTCGCTGCCAGTCCGATTGGGTGAACGCGCGGCACGCTGGGTCAATATTATTACAGTTACGCTTTCGTATGTACTGGTGCTATATCTTGTGTTCGTCGCCCGATTCTTTTCTCCCACTGTATTATTGGTCTTTCTTGCTGCGGGACGCGGATGGAATGTGATCAAGCTGCTCAGCCAGCCGCGCCCGAAAGCGGCTCCCCCAGGATTCGACTTGTGGCCACGTTGGTTTTCTACGCCCCAGTTGCGGCATATCCGTCTCTTTGGCGGGTTATATATTCTTGGCATCCTTCTGGACGTTATTTTGCGAATGTATATTCCCGGCTTTTGGCAATAGCAGTATGTGGTCTCGATACGTGACGCTTGCAGCGCCACTACTCGATCAGCGTATGGAATGAGGATTATTTATGAAAATCGCAATACCTGGTGGAACTGGTTTTATTGGGAGACATCTGGCGCGTGATCTGGTTTCACACGGGCATGAAGTCATTGTCATTGCGCGGGGAAAATACACACGAAACACCCAACCGGTCGAAGGTGCTACTTTCTTCGCGCTTGACGCAAACGACACCGATAGACTTAAGCAAGCCTTTGAAGGCTGTGATGCCGTGGTTCACTGTGCGGGAACAAGTGTGGAGGATGCCCAGCAGACATTTCAGCGTCTGCATGTGGAAGGTACACGCTCAGCTGTTACTGCAGCTGAACGCGCTCACGTGAAAAAATTTGTGCTGGTCAGTTACCTGAGCGTACGCCCGAACGTAAAATCTGAATATCACACTACAAAATGGAAGGGCGAGGAAATCGTCCGTTCGTCAAAGTTGAATTTCACGATCCTCAAAGCAGGTCTTGTTTACGGACAGGGTGATCACCTGCTCAACAACCTGAGCAATCTCTTTCGCAAGATGCCTATATTCGCTGCCGTTGGACTTCGCGAAAAAACGGTGCGATTAGTAGCCGTCGAAGATCTGGTGGAGGTGATTCGCGCTTCACTAGATGAAAACCGTTTCGCGCGCCAAACGGTAGCCGTTCTTGGACCGGAGGAGTTTCCCTTCAGCCAGGCCGCACGGCGGATTGCAAAAGCAATGGGAAAATCGTCCCTTATCGTTCTACCTTTCCCCGTTTTTTTTCATCGTATCTTGGCATTTTTCTCAGAGCGATTTATGCCGAAGCCGTTGATCACGAAATCCCAGGTTCAGATGCTCGCGGATGGAATCAGCCAGCCTACACTAGAGAGCATTTCATTGCCCGATGACCTCAAGCCAAAAACTTTATTTACAGAAGAACAAATACGGAAGGGATTGCCAAAATAATGTAGAGGGCGACCCTTCTGGACAGTTGAGAATACTGAATCGTGCTGGGCGGGTCGCCCCTACTTATTACGGATTACAAACTTACCGGCAAGGATTTCAATCCGCGAAAGATCGGATGTTCCTGCCATTCGAGTGTTTCGGTTGCCAGACCGATAGTGGGAAAACGACGCAAGATGGTTTCGAAGACAATTTCCGCTTCGAGCCGGACGAGCGGCGCACCAATGCAAAAGTGGATGCCAATACCAAAGCCGAGGTGACGTCCCTCGTTGCGGGTAATATCAAAAGAATCTGGATTGGAAAAACGCCGTGGGTCGCGATTGGCAGAACCAATAATGGTATTCACCAGGTCACCTTTACGAATTGATTTCCCGCTGATGTTCGCATCTTCCAGCGCGGAACGATATGTAATCTGCACAGGGTTATCGTAGCGGAGCATTTCTTCGATCGCGGGTGAAAGCAAAGCAGGCTGGGCTTGCAATTTTTCTAATTGCTGACGGTGTTGTAATAATGCCACAAGCCCGTTGCCAATCAGGTGAGTCGTTGTCTCATGCCCGGTGCTGAGGAGAATGTTGATGTTTGCAACCAGTTCATTCTCAGTCAAAGTGGAGGATGCCCCTTGCTCACGAATCAATTTTCCCGCAGTGGGAAGCGAAGAGGAACCATGAGGCTGAGGGCAAGCCAGTCTTTCATCTTCTGTGACAGATAGTAGTGCAGTCAATAAATCGTCTTGCGGTGATTCGCGGCGTTGGGGGCTCAAATCCTTTACATAATCGGTCATCTCATCCAGGCTTAGTGCGGCGCGCTCCAGCAGATCCATTGACTTGTGTCGTACGGTACCTAATATAGCAAACAGATCATCCGACCATTTCTTGAACCGGGATCGATCACTCGCAGGCAACCCAAGTAATTCAGCAATGACCATCACCGGTAAAGGATATGCCAGATCATGAATGATGTCCGTTTCAGGTTTGGCTTGCGCGGCATCGAGTAATTCATTAACAATTTTTTGAATATAGGGACGCAATCGCTCCACGCGGCGTGGCGTGAAGGCATGGTTCATTAGACCACGTAAATGCGTGTGATAAGGTGGGTCGGCATAGAAGACCGTTTTTGAAAACGATTGATAAACGGGTTCAGCAATTTGGCGTTCTGTTTCAGATAATCGTTGAAAGCCGCGCATCAATCCTTGCGCACGCGAGAATCGTTCATCGGTATAAAGAGCATCAATATCAGAATAATGAGTGAGGACCCAAAAACCGAGTTCTTCATCCCAATGGACAGGGTCTTGATTGCGAAGTTGTTCGTAAAATGGATAGGGGTTGGAGCGAATCTCTTTTTGCTGTAAATTCAATAAACTAAACGGGTCATGATTAGACACTTGAATTACTCAACTCCTTGAGCAGGCAGAGGAGATTATACTACTTATTTGTGAAATTGGATACAAACAATCCTAATTATTTAAGGGTTAAACAAAAAGAGCAGGAAACTTCCTGCTCCTTTCATAACTTTGAAAATTAGCTCCAATATAATTTGAGGAGATTCGCCGTAAACGGAATCACACGCAGGAACACATCAATCAATAGACCGAACATGAAGAGTGAGCCAAATTTGCGATTGTTGATGAAGGCATACCCCACAAAATACAGGGGCCAGCCGATTTGCCCTTCAGGACGCGTCTCAGGCTTGGGTTTCAGGAACTTAGGATAGATCTGCAAGAAGGTGGGGAGTGCCAAAAACACGATCAGCATCACAGGTGTGAAAAATTTTGCAGCGATCAAATATACCGTGAAGAGGTAAGGTGCGATCATCATTGCCAGCACGGCATAACGTGAGGCTTTCTCTCCAATCACTACCGGAAGAGTATGGATGGCTTTCACTCTATCCATTTCGAGTTTGTCAATGTGTTTGCCAAAGATTACCGTCGTTACACCCAAAACATAAGGCAGACTGGCAATGACAACAAACCAATTCCATTCATGGGTAAGAACGTAGTGACCGCCACCGATCATCAAAGGTCCCCAGACGATGAGCACTGCGATCTCCCCCATCGCCATCCCTTTGAGCGGCCAAGTATAGAACAATAAGAAAAAGGCTCCAAGGCCTAGTAAGATCCATGTGGTGGCGCTAAAGCTTGTATACCAAACTAAATAAAGTCCAAATACAAGCGCAATGAGAGCAGTCACAGTGAAATAGGTCAGATGCTGGCGTTGAGTCATGAGTCCGCTGGCAATGGGTTGCGCGCCGTAGATATTGCGATAGTAGTTATCCTTGTCCACGCCGCGCATGAAGTCGGTGTAGTCGTTGAAGATGTTGTTGGATGCATGAGCCAGGATGAGGCCGAACGTAAGCGCGATCCAGGGCAGGAAACTGAATGAGTTGTCACGCCAGGCAAAAAGTCCCGCGAGAGCCGCTGAGATGAAGGTCATAATCAAGACAGCCGCACGGGTTGAGATCAGCCACTTCGAGATGACATCCAGTTGATCCCATTCAGATTTTGAAACGTCGGGGATTACGTTGAGGGCTTTGCGCCACATTGCAAAATTCATGTTGTAGCTCCTTATCTGGTTTAGACAAATTATATCCATTATGGTTAAAATCGGTCTTTGACATTTGTCAGGGAGAATGTGGAAAATCATCACGAATTTCGGTTTGAAAGATCCCCTTCTGGGATTGTGAAATAAAATGTCGCTCCTTTTCCAAGCTCTGATTCCACCCAAATGCGACCGCTGTGCACTTCGACAATCCGCTTTACCAAAGCCAGGCCAATGCCCGTTCCATCGGTACGGGGATCCAATTTGTCAAATAGGCCAAATATACGGTCTTTGAATTTTGGATCAATTCCAATTCCATTGTCACGAACAAATAGGATTGGTGAACCGTTCGTGGCCCTGCCCGCCTGACCAATCTCGATCTGAGGATTGGGTTGATCGCCCATGAACTTGGCAGCGTTGTCGATCAAGTTCTGCCAGACCTCAAGCAGACGTGCTCGGTCGCCATATACATGGGGAAGCTTCTCCTCCACACTCACACGTACATGATTGCCATGCAGGCGCCCATACAAAAGTTCCAGAACCTCGGAAATCATTTCATTTAAGTCAACCGATTGTGGCTGATTGACCAGGCGCCCAACACGCGAAAGTTCAAGCAAATCATTTAGCAATCGCTGCATCTTATCCGTCGCATCGCCGATCCGTTGAATATCCGTTTCGAGACGCTTCAAATTCCCGCTTTGGGTATCTTCACGCAAGAATCCAAGGAAACCTTTAATGGTAATCAATGGAGATTTCAGGTCGTGGGAAGCGGTGTACGTAAACCGTTCCAGTTCAGTATTCTTGAACTCCAGTTCACTGATCAGTTTTTCGCGCTCCTCCAGAATCCATTTTTGAAGGGACACATCCCGCACGATGGCAAGTACCACATCAACGCCAAGAGGACTCAGACGAGCCTCAAATATTTTGTTCTCATCGTTCTGTAAAAGCTGATACTCAAAAGCATGGACCTGACCGGATTGAAGAACTCTTTCGATCGCGAACATGGTTTGATCTGCCACCGATTCGGGGAGGACTTCCGCGATCCTTTTTCCGAGGAATTGTTCGGGCGGCAGGAGCGGCTGATTATTGGAAGACGCTATGAATTGCAGAATCGTGCCTTCGCTGTTGAATTCAAAGATCATATCTGGCACAGCATCCAAAAGGGCGCGGGTCCGTGCTTCACTGCGCCGTAAGGCCTCTTCCGTTTTCTTGAGAGTCGTAATATCAAGTTGACTCCCCCATAAGCCGATGAGATATTGATCTTTTATGAGGCCAACCGCGTTATTCAAGAAATAAACCGTCTTTCCAGCGCGTGTGATTTCAGTGGTCTCCCGATTGCCGGAACGATATCCTTCTTTTACTAATTTCAGTGTTGCCTGATAGTTGGCCTCGTTAATCCTTGCCCCCACCTGAAGATTGAGCAAGTGGACACCTTTCATCTCTATACTGGAGTTGTAACCATACATGTGTGCCAGCACATCATTGCATTCTGAAACATACCCATACTTATAGATCAAATCCACCTGTTCTTCAGCGGAAAGATTGATTGGGATGGGCTGGTCAAAATCCAGAAACCAGATGCCTTCCATGCTTTGTTCGACGAAGTTCCGATATTTCTCTTCGCTCGCCTGCAAAGCCAGCTCCGCATTTTTTTGTTCAGTAATGTCATAGAACATAGATATAATCGCAGGCTTGCCTTCATATTCAATCAATTCATAAAAGGCAAGCGTGATACGATCTTGCCCAGATTGGTCCCTGATGTTATAGGCAGGATTATGGAACGATTTTTGTTCCTTTAATTTTTTTACAAATTTTGCCCGCTCAGAATTACTGACCCACAATCCCAGATCTACGGTTGTGCGGCCAATTGAAGAATTCGAATTTAAACCCGTAAGTTTCCAGTAGGATGCATTCGCATCGATCAACTGATCCTCTTCAAGGGAGGAAATCGAAATCGCGACCGGACTCACATGGAATATTTTGCGAAATTTTTCCTCCCCGGCGTGTACTGCCTGGAGCGATTGCCTGACCGTATAAAGTACAAGGTAAACAAGGAGGAAAATAATGATGAAGATGCCTGTCAAATCTCTGGCCATATTCAAGGGAGGATCGATGTGAGGAACACGCCAGCCCCTTGCCTCAGCAATGGCAAAGACCCAAAGAAACAGAACACTTAAAACGGAAAAGGCGATCGAGATCTTCCAACTGGTAAGAAGGGCCGCGATCAGAATGATGAGAATATATACATAAATTGCCGCGTCTCGTATTCCATCCGAACGCCAGGCTTGATATGTGACGCCAATCCACATCAGCACGACAAGCGTCAACGCCGCGAGATTCAAATAGCCCCGCCTCACCAAGACCAATAGAATAAGTTGCAGGATCAAGACGCCCATCAATAGACGTAATGTTATGCTATTCAACAATGTTGCCCCATTCAGCAAACGAAGAACAATCATCAGTGAGTCAATGACTAATACACCAATGAGAATGGCATAAAGGAATCTCGCTGTCATCTCACGGCGTTCCAAACCAAAGAGTGGTTGAAATGCCTGGCGAATGGGATTAATTTTCATGCAGAGTAACGACTGTCCTTCTCAAGTCTATGACGGAAAAGCACGCTGGTAAGCTGAGATAATCCCATCCCAAATAGTGCTCATTTCATAGTCTATCGTTTGAAATTCAGGATGCGCCTCGAACCACTCTAGAGATCGCCGTACGCCCTCCGCCCAGATGACTTCACAGGAATAATCAGGTACAAAGCGTTTGATCTTGCTGTTATCAAATACCACGCTATTGGATTTATCCCCAATGAGGCTTCCCAACGAATCAGGGTGATATGTTGCAATCAGATCTGAAGGGATATGGATCACGTTCGGCTCCAAGCTCAGGGCTTTATACGCTTCAAAGTGAATCTGATCCCAGCTAAGGACTTGATCCGACGTAATTTGAAATGCCTCGCCGATTGCTTTCTTATTTCCCAACAAACCAACCAGTCCTTTGGCAAAATCTGCGTTCCAGGTCAGCACCCAAAGCGAGGTACCATCGCCAGGGACGATAACTTTTTGTCCGCGTTTCATGCGGTCAATGACCGTCCAAGGATGCTGCCAGCTTGAGACGCAAAGGGGGATTTGTGACAGCCCATAGGTGTGAGAGGGACGAATGATCGTAACGGGAAAACCCTCTTCCAAATAGGCAAATAATAGCCTATCTTCACAGGCAATTTTGTTACGTGAATATTCCCAATACGGATTCTCAAGGGGCGTTCGCTCGGTGATGATGTAATTCTTGACGGGCTTTTGATAGGCAGAGGCAGAACTGATGAAAACGAATTGATCGGTCTTGCCGCGGAAGAGACGCAGGTCGCGTTCAATGTCGTTGACGGTATACGCCAGGTAGTCCACCACGACATCGAAATGGTGACCAGCCAAAAGCCTCGCGAGACGCGCCTCATCGGTGTAAACATCGGCTTGTAAAACAGTGGCGCCCTGAGGGACAGGATACTTCTTCGAAATAGAACGATTCAAAATAAATAGTTCATGTCCTTGTGCGACGGTGAGGTCAGCGCAGGCTGAACTGATAATTCCTGTTCCGCCGATAAAAAGGATCTTCATTAACCTTCTCCCATTTCAGGAATTGGTTCAACAGGCACACGATTAGCAATAAAGTTCTCGACCCAAAAGATAATGAGTGCAATCCAAACAATGCCAAAGCCAATGAGATGCGCCTGGTCGAACGGCTCTTTATAAAGGAATACACCAATCAAGAATTGCATGGTCGGCGCGATATACTGCAAAAGCCCGACAACGGTGAGCGGGATTTGTCGCGCAGCGGAGGCAAACATCAAGAGTGGGATCGTGGTCACAATACCCGCGCCGATCAAGAGGAGATCAATCTGCGCACCTTTATGAAGAAAAGCACCAGTACTGTTTAAGCCAATAAAAGCAAGATAGATCAAAGCGAATGGAAATACAATTCCTGTTTCGAGCGTAAGACCATAGAGCGAGCCGAGTGGCGCAAGCTTTTTTACAAACCCATAAAACCCAAACGAAAACGCTAGGGAGAGGGCGATCCACGGCAAGCGACCATAAGCAACAGTCAAATAGGTCACGCCTGCGGTAGCAAGAGCAACAGGGATCCACTGCGCGGGACGCAATCGTTCATGGAGAAAAATAACGCCCAACAAGACACTGAGAAGAGGGTTGATAAAGTAACCAAGACTAGTTTCAACGATGAAACCTGCATTCACTCCCCATACATAGACCAGCCAGTTGACTGTGAGAAGGACTCCTGCGACGGCATAAATGCCAAGTGTTTTGGCAGTCAGCGCGGCAGTGCGAAAATCCTTCCATTGTTTGGTGAGCAGGATAAAAAGTATTAGCAGGATAAATGACCAACTGATGCGATGCCCAATGACTTGCAAAGCTGGAACCTCGTGCAGTAGTTTCCAATAAATGGGAAAAACGCCCCACATGGCATACGCGGCAATGCCGTTCAAGATACCTTTATTCATTATTCTCCTTTGAACTCTTATTTCAAAAACTATC
>DASWEH010000145.1:0-19217 GCA_036394895.1 Anaerolineales bacterium | reverse complement strand
TACCGTGATTGGTTTATCAGTAGGAGGTTTGATGAGCGGGGCGGTACTCACCGAAACAGTATTTGCATTGCCAGGGGTAGGCACCCAACTGATTAGTTCAATTTTATCCAGAGACTATGCGGTGGTGCAAGCATTTACGGTTGTGATCGCCTTGATCTTTGTTTTTGTTAATTTGCTAGTAGATTTTTCCTATACTTTTCTTGATCCTCGTGTTCGATTACAATAAAACCAATCATGGCAGTGACTGCTGATAAACTCCAGCCTGAAGCATTAACGAGTGTATATTCGCGCACACCTTTAGGAAATGCCCTGCGACGATTTCGGCGGCATCGCTCGGCACAGGTGGGTTTTGTAATTCTCGGGTTTTTAATTCTAATCGCGATATTTGCCCCTGTTTTGGCCCCTTATAACCCTGTTGAAGTACTTCAAGGTGTAAAACCACGTATGGCCCCGTGCATCCATATTTTTGGGTGCGATGTTAATCAGTCCGAACACATCTTTGGTGTGGATGGGAATCGCCGTGACCTTCTGTCGCGCGTCCTCTTTGGCTCGCGTCTTTCCTTGGAAATTGGCGTGGTCACGGTTTCATTTGCCATTGTGGTAGGGACGATTCTAGGTGCAATAAGCGGTTATGCAGGTGGTTGGACGGATAACATTGTCATGCGGTTTATGGATGTGCTGCTGGCGTTTCCCAGCTTGTTATTGTCCATTGCAATTGTTGCCGTGCTTGGGCCTGGTCTGATTAATGCCCTGCTGGCAATTGCTTTCGTTTCGATTCCCGTATATGCTCGTATTGTGCGCGCCAGTGTGTTGCAGGTGAAGGAACAGGATTTTGTGTCTGCCTCACGTGCATTAGGTGCATCTCCTGTGGGGATTCTCTCAAGCCACGTTCTGCCGAATGCCCTCGCGCCTCTCATTGTGCAGTCTACCTTGGGAATCGCCTCTGCCATTCTTGACGCGGCGGCTCTTTCTTTTCTTGGATTAGGCGCGGCCCCTCCCACACCAGAATGGGGGTTAATGCTGGGTGAGGAGCGCAATAGCCTTTTTAATGCTCCGCATCTGGTTTTCATTCCTGGTATTGCTATTATGCTTACTGTTTTGGCATTCAACTTGCTCGGTGATGGATTACGAGATGCTCTCGATCCAAGGCAAGTAAATGTTAAGTAAAATGATCCAAGCAATTCTGACGCAGACTCATAAATCGTGATTAATAGTCTTTGTCATCAGCTCAGTAATTGCTAGTCAATGAAGCGGAATCAGTCCCGTACATCCTCCTCTTTCGAAGCGGGTTATAGGGCAGATCGATATCACCCAGTCAGTAGGATGGAGCCCAGCGACTCCTGTCGTTGGAATTCCAAAGTCAAGAGGCTTTGGAATCCGTTTTCAACTTGAGTGTTAGTGTTCCTACGAATTCGGAAGGAGGTTCCGCGACAGAGCATACTTCTACTTTCCTAAACTTTGATATTCAACCTATTCTCTCAGGAGGAGAACCGGGAAACGTAACCTGTATATCTTGATGTCGCTCGTTGTTTTAGCGAGCATGACACTGGCAGCCTGTGGCGGGGCAGCTCCCGCGACGCAACCTCCAGCCCCAACGGAAGCTCCCGCCGTAACAGAGCCTCCGGCGGCAACAGAGGCACCTGCTACCGAAGCGCCCGCCCCGCCACTGAAGCCCCTGCCGCAACACCTAGTGGTACTGCTACCATCACGTTTACCCAAGAGCCCGATAACTTGAACTATCTCTATACAGAAATGTGGTTCTCAGCGATTACACGCGACTTTTGGAATAAGGGGCTCTGGTCGTTCGATGACAAAAACCAGCCTGTCCCTGAAATTGCCGCCGAGATCCCCACGGCTGAAAATGGTGGTTTGAGCGCGGATGGCAAAACTATCACTGTGAAATTGCGCGAGGATGTGAAATGGAGTGATGGCGAACCACTGACTGCCGATGACTTTGTGTTCAGTTTCGACATGGTCATGTCTGATAAGAATGTGGTGAACGGTCGCTATCCCTTTGAAGATTATGTAGAAAGTGTCACCGCCCAGGATCCACAAACTCTGGTAATCCAGCTTAAGGAACCTTTTGCGCCCTGGCTCAGCTATATGTTCGATGATTGGGTTCTGCCCAAACATATCCTCGAACCTGTGTTTGAATCAGAAGGAACGATCGATAACGCAGAATGGAACAAGGCTCCAACAGTGGGTGTAGGACCTTTTGTTTTCAGCGAGTGGGAGTCTGGCAGTCACATCATTTTTAAAGCCAATCCCAACTGTAGCCGCCTAAATTAGAGCAGATCTTCATCCGCATCGTGCCAGATGATGCTGCCCAGGAAGCGGCCATCACCGCAGGCGATACGGATATTGGTGTGTTCCTGTCTTCTGACCAGATCGAGAAACTTGAAGCTGGCGGAAATGTGGATGTGGTAGCCGTCCCATCTGGTTATGATGAGGGCTGGTTCCTCAACGTCAACCCCGAGACTGCCAACCCGGCGATGCTGGACGTAAATGTGCGCAAAGCAATTGCCCTTGCAACAGACCGGTTCACCATTGTCAATGATCTGTTGGATGAAACCGTAAACCCGGTCAACGTCACCTTCTGGGATGCCACCGAGCCCTACAATAATCCCGATCTCGAGCCGTATCCATACGATCCAGATCAGGCAAAGCAATTACTGGATGCTGCTGGCTGGAAAGACTCGGATGGAGATGGTATTCGCGACAAGGAAATTGACGGAAAGAAAGTTGACTTGAAATTGCGCTACATCACAAATGACCGTGAATTGCGCAAGAACGTACAGGCCGTGGTGGAACAGCAGTGGTCGCTGGTGGGCATTGGCGCTGACCTGCAGAACTATTCCAGCGATGTGTTCTGGAATGGCTACAACGATGAGGGTCCACAGGCCCAGGGTGTCTATGACATTGCGGAATACTCATCCAATCCTGCCTTCCCGGACCCGGAAGCTTCAGCCAACTGGCTATGTAGTGAAGTTTCCAGCGCAGATAACCCGGATGGTGCCAACTGGCAGGGTGTTTGTAGCGATGACTTCGAAGCCTTGTTGAAGGAGCAAGCCAGCACTCTGGATACCCAGGCGCGCGTCGATCTCTATCATCAAATCGCGCAGTGGATGTACGATCAAGTAATTTACATCGGCATCTGGAAGGATCCCGACTTGTGGTCGATCAATAGTCGATTGCAAAATGTAAAACTTTCCGGTGCGGCGCCCTTCTGGAACGCGGCCGATTGGTCTGTGACGCAATAAACGAAAAACATTGGGCTCGTCGGATTCAATCCGAATCCGACGAGCCGATTGATTCCAAACCATGAGTACTTATATCCTGCGACGACTTGGGCAAGCTATTCCACAGCTTCTCATCATTAGCGTGATCCTGTTCACACTCATGCAGGCATTTGGCGACCCGGTCGCAACATTGGGAGCACGTACCCCACCCAAGCCCGAAGATAAAGAGCGGCTCCGCCGCATGCTGGGTTTGGATCAGCCTCCCTATATCCAATATCTCACGTGGTTGGTCGGCAACGACTGGCAGAAAATAGATATGAATGGAGACGGAATTCCGGAAACGCCCGGCCAGCGCAAAGGTGTTTTGCGTGGGGATTGGGGGAATTCGCTCGTCACGCGCCAGCCTGTGCTCGAAATGATTGGTCAACGATTGCCAAATACGTTGATGTTAATGATTACCGCCGAGATTGTCATTATCATCCTTTCACTGGCAATTGGTCTTTACTCTGCTCTGCGTCCTTATTCGCTGGTTGACAATCTGCTTACGGGGGCCTCTTTCATCGGTTATTCCATGCCGGTCTTTTGGCTGGCTTTAATGCTGATGTATATCTTTGCCGTAAATTTCCGCAAATGGGGTTTGCCCTATTTACCAACAGTCGGTATGTTTGAGCCTGCCGTTGGGAAAACGCCTGCGGAATTGATCAAACATATGATCCTGCCGGTCGCGACCCTGTCGATTATTAGCATTGCAGGCTACAGCCGTTTTGTGAGATCCAGCGTACTCGAAGTACTCAGCCAGGATTACATTCGTACGGCGCGCGCCAAAGGCGTTCGCACTCTATATGTTGTCTTGCGTCATGCCCTACCTAACGCCGCTCTGCCCTTCATTACTTTGATCGGGCTGGACATTCCCTTTCTTCTGGCGGGCGCGGTGGTGACGGAGCGTATCTTTGCCTGGCCAGGGATGGGACGACTTTTCCTTGACCACACCGAACGGGCGGATTTTCCCATGTTGATGGGCATCCTTATGTTGATTTCCATTGCTGTTGTCATCTTTCAGATCCTCACTGATGTGTTTTATTCGTTCGTAGACCCACGCATCCGTTTGGAATAGACCCTCCTATGGCAACGACTACTTCCGATGCGCTTCCTCATAAAGAAACAACAATAAAGCCAGCCGTACCCCTGTCGCCGCTTGTGCTGGGAGTCCGCCGTTTTCGCAGGCATCGTATGGCGATGATTGGATTGGGACTATTGGTTGTATTGATCCTCTACATCAGTTTTGCAGGTCTGGCATCCCGCGGCTATTGTGCTCCACTCAAACAAGATGTGACCGGCGAAGCCTGGGCAAATTGCAATGATACCCATCTGAAATTACAACCACCCTCTGCCGATCACATTTTTGGCACAGATGTGATCGGGCGCGATATTTTTGCCCGTACCGTTTACGGTGGACAAATTTCCATGTTTATTGGTGTCTCTGCTGCGTTGATGGAAGTGATTCTCGGCGCGCTGGTTGGCGCGATTGCAGCCTATTATGGTGGCTGGATAGACAGCCTACTCATGCGTTTTACGGAAGCCATGCTAAATATCCCCAGTCTGTTCCTGCTGATCATTGGCGCGCATTTCTTCGGGAATAAACTGCCTTCGTTCAATATCCTCGGGAGAGAGCTGACCGGCGGTGTGATTATCATTATCCTGATCATTGGGGCAACTTCGTGGATGTATCTGGCGCGCATCGTGCGTGCCAATGTCCTTTCCCTGCGTGAGCGTGATTATGTTTCCGCCTCGCGCGCGTTGGGTGCAACAGACAGTCGTATTATTTTTCTTCATCTATTGCCCAACACGATCGCACCTTTAATCGTAAGTGCAACACTGGGCGTGGCAAACGCGATCCTTTCTGAAGCCTATGTGAGTTTCCTGGGACTTGGCGTGCAGGGAGCAACAGCCACCTGGGGCAACATGCTGGACGGCGCTTATCGATATCTCGAAACCGCTCCCTGGTTATGGTTCTTTCCTGGCACCCTCATCCTTCTCACCGTTCTGGGAATCAACTTTGTTGGCGATGGTTTGCGAGATGCACTTGATCCCTATAGCACCAAGCATGTATAAAAAAGGATGGTACTCACCATCCTTTTTTTCTTAATCATCCCCAACAAGTTCTTTTACTTTTTCAACATACGCCAGACTTTGATGGCGGAAATAAGTATTGTAAAGTGTGGCGTAATGTCCACCTTGCGCAAGCAAGCCATTGTGATTCCCTTCTTCAATAATACTGCCATTTTCCATTACAACGATACGATCCGCAGCTTTCACGGTGGATAAACGATGGGCGATTAGGATACTTGTTGAATTTTTCAAGATGAGATTCAACGCCTGCTGGATTTGCCACTCGGTAAATGGATCGATGCTGGCCGTCGCTTCATCCAGGATGAAGATCGCCGGTCGTTGCATGAGGACACGCATCAACGCGACGAGTTGACGCTGTCCCATCGAGAGACGTCCGCCTCGTTCGCCGACTTCGGTCTCGATCCCGTTGGGTAGCGTTTCCAGCCATTCACCCTCTCCGATTTTGTGAGCCATGCTCAGCATGTCATCATCGGTCACATCCGGAGCGGCATAACGGATGTTGTCCGCCACAGTCCCGGAGAATAAAAATGGCACCTGCGAGACGATCCCCAACTGACGGCGATACTGTGCCAGGTCAAATGTGCGGATGTCCTGATCATCGATCAGCAGGCGTCCCTGTTGATATTCGTAAAAGCGCGCGATCAGTTTCGCAATGGACGATTTCCCGGCGCCGGTGTGACCCACCAGGGCAAGAGTCTCTCCGGGCTGTACAAGCAGGTTGAAGCCGCTCAGGATCGGTTCGGTATCCGTATAACGGAAGTAGATATCGTCGAAGTGGATTTTTCCTTTTAAGCGAGGCACATCCCGGCTGTCTGTTTGAACGACATTCGGGTCGGCATCGATCAGCGCGAAGGCGCGTTCAGCCGCGGAGAGCCCCGCCTGGATCTGCGCCCAAAACGCGGAGAGGTTGAGCACCGGGAAGAAAAACTGATCGAGACTCATGATAAAGAGATACCACGCTCCCACCGTGACAATGCCCTGTGCCGCGCTCAACCCACCCACGTAAATGAGGATAGCAACAAAGATGCCGCCCAGTGCGTTTAGCGTGGGAAAGACCAGTGAGAGCACGAAGCCGCGCTGCAGATTGACTTGATAGGACTGCTGGTTTGATTCATCGAAGGAGTTGAAGATGCTCTCTTCCTGACGAAAGTTTTTCGCAATCGAAATGCCGCTGATGGTTTCCTTGATCGCGGCATTCACATCTGCCATGGCTTTCATGCCGCGCTTCGTCACTCTGCGTGCCAGCACCCGAAAGCCCGCCGCCACCGCAAAGATGATCGGCAGGAATGCCATTAGCATCAGTGACAATTTCAAGTCAGTGCGGAATAACACCCCGCCCAGAAGTATCGCCTGGACAATTTGTGAACCGACATCTGTAACGATCACAACCAACTGACCAAAATCATTTGTATCCGAGGTGATGCGCGAGACAATACGGCCGGATGAAAATTGATCGTAGAAGGAAAGGTCATGTTCCGCCGCAGCACGGAAGGCGCGTGTACGCAGATCCAGGACCACATCGCCGACGGCACGCACAACCAGGCTCCGCCGTGCCCAGTTCAACCCCCATAAGCCAATGCCAATAAGCAGCACTGCCAGGCTCACCAGGCCGATGGCTGCCAACGATGGCCGTCCTTTGAGCAGATCCACCATGCGCGCAACAACCACAGGCAATGCTGCGCCGATCCCCGCTAAAACAACCACAAGTAAGAGTACCCATATGAAGCGTGTGGTCTGGGGTTTGAAGTATTCCAGAATGCGACGCACCAGTTGACGGTCCGTGTACTGGCGGTCATATTTTTCGTCATTCAATCCGGCAAAGAAACCCATAAATCCTCATATGTCATTGCGAGAAGGGTGTTCTTCCCGACGAAGCAATCTCCTCACAGTGGTAGAGATTGCTTCGTCGCAACAAACGCTCCTCGCAATGACAGAAACTCTATTCCCTAAATATCCTCGAATATGCCTCGGAGGTCTTCATCAATTCATCGTGCGTACCAATGGCCGCGATCTTGCCTTTTCGCAACACGATAATTAAGTCTGCCCAGCGGATTTGTGAAAGACGATGCGTGATGATAAATGTCGTCCGCCCGCGGGCTGCATTGGAGATGGCGCGCTGGATCTTGTCTTCGGTCGCCGAGTCAATTGCGGACGTGGAATCATCCAAAATCAAAAGATGCGGATCGGTGAGGAAGGCACGCGCCAGCGCCAGACGTTGACGCTGCCCACCTGAGAGTGTGACACCTCTTTCGCCCACAACCGTCCCATATCCCCTATCGAAGGTTTGGATGAAATCATCTGCCTGCGCAGACTTCGCCGCCAGTTCGATCTCATCTTGAGTTGATTCTGGTTTCCCAAACGCGATATTGTCGCTAACCGAACGCGAGAACAAAAAGATATCCTGCTCGATCATTGAGATTTGTGAACGCAAGGCGGCAAGATTCCAATCCCGCACGTCCACGCCATCCACAAGCACCTGTCCGTGGGTAACATCGTAGGTGCGATTAATGAGTTTGACCAGGGAGGTTTTGCCTGCTCCCGTCTGCCCTACGATGGCAACGGTCTGACCAGGTTTTACTTTAAAGGAAATGTTTTGTAAAACATCATCCTGTGAAGGCTGGTTACCGTTCGTGTTGCTCCGGGTGTAAGTGAACCTCACATTCCTAAATTCCACCTCCCCTTTCATCGTATCGCCATAGCCCTCTGCATTCTGGTCAAGGCTCGTCTCGCGGTTGACTAGATCCAGAATGCGGCGCGCGCTCGATATGCCGGATGAAATTTGCGAATACGCAAATGTAGCGGTGAATGTAGGAAACTCGAGCAATCTCAGCAAACCAAAATAAGCCACCACCGCGCCGAGGTCAAGCAGTCCGCTGCGGAAAAGCAGGAGCGAATGGAACAAGCCAAACGCGTAGGCAGCGCCGAGCAGGAGCATCGCCACATACCGTCCTTCCAAGTCGCCTTGCTTCACGAACGCATTCCGCACACGGCTGGCGTTCATCACAAAGCGATCCACCTCCGCCTCCTCCTGTGAGGCACCTTTGACCACCTCCACGCCATCCAACGATTCGGAAAGATGTGTGTTCATCGTCCCAAACGTCGAGCGGACTTCATCTGTGACTGGCGCAAGGGTTTTTAGATAACGAATGAGGAAGACAAAGTAGAGCACAATAAAGACAATTGGTGTGATAACCAGTGTTGGGTGATAGCGCCCGGCAACAAAGATAGGCATGAGAATAAAGATGAATGAACCCACCACAAGATTGATGCCAGGGCTAAACATGTAATTGACCTCGCGCACATCGTTCGTGGCGCGCGCCATCGTATCCCCAACAGGTTGCAAATTGTGAAAGGTCATGCTCTTGCCAAGCAGGGAAAGATATAGTTCATCGCGGACGGAGCGTTCCAATTTTTGGGCGAGCAGTTCCGCGCCGAAATTACGTCCTAGTTGCAGCACGCCGCGTACGATTTGTGAAACACCGATAATCAACGCTAGTGGGATCAAGACACTTGTATCCGGTGTCGGTTTGAGCATGGCGTTGAACGCATTCCCGGTCAACACGGGTACCACGGCGGCGAGTCCGGCATTGCCGACCGCGCCAATTATCATCATTGTGATGATCCACCAATGGCGACGCACATGTGACCAGATCCATCGGACCGGCGTCGTTCGGTCAGAGATATGTGCACGTTGCATGGAAAATTCAGCAGGGGCAGTGATAGCCATAAGGCTCGATTCTACCACCCCACCTCAAACTCTACTTAAAGATTCCAATCTCGGGACTATCTAATATCAAAATGATTATGTCATTCTGAACGACCGCAGGGAGTGAAGAATCCCCGACAAATTGAGCTTTGTGGCTCAATTTGTCGGGAGACTCTCACTGCACTGGCGTGCAGCGCAAGTGTCGCTACGCTCAGAGCGACATGTTAGAGAGTATCTCCTCGAATTTCGATACTCCTCTAATCTCGTAACGTGTCTATAAAGCTTGTGTTTAGTTAAGTAACAGGCTCGCGGAGCCTACCGTTATGTTTCCCAAAGGAGAATGAAAATGAGAATGCCTAGTTCGATCGCTACCTGGTGTCTGATCCTGTTCTTTCTTTTCTATGGCTTGTCAGCGTTTGGCCTAGCAATCCCAGGCATTATTATGGGACTCCTGGCGCTTGGCGTTGCCATATTTAGCTTGATTGGCAGGTAAAAACATCATTACGGAAACATACAGCCTCTCGCACATTCGGGAGGCTGTATGTTTTTATTTACATCATAAAGTAGGGGCAACCCGCCCAGAGGGAGTAGAGGTGCTCAACCATCCTGATAGGTCGCTCCTGCGTGATATGAATTATTTTATATCCAGGTCAGCGATCATTTCGGCAAACTCCAGCGCATAATGCCAGTCCCCATGGTCTTCGATGCTCCACCAAGCAGATAAGATCGCGTGTGCCAGCCCCCATTCGCGGATGCGCTCGCGCTCGAATCCGAGACGTTCATGCAGGATGTCGATCCGTCGCTTCGTCATCGCCCGATAATTATTCCCGCTTAATAAATCGCCCCATGGATTGATGAGGAGCGGACCCACTTCATAGCACGCAGGACCAATGACTCCCTTCGGGTCGATCACCAGCCAGCCGCGCTCTGACGACAAGATATTGAAATGATGGAAGTCCCCATGCATGAGAACAGGTTTGTGATTCTCTATCAGGAAATCCTTCACCGATCTTTCGACTCGCTGAACCAGTTTCTCATTCAACGGACCTGTCCCACCGTTGAACATGGCGTGCAATCTAGTCAATCCATCGAACCAGTCAGAAAGTTGAATAAAGTTATCATATGTCACCCTGAGGGAGCGTTTGTCGCGACCGAAGGGTCTCTCATCCATATTAATGAGACTCTTCGCTGCGCTCAGAGTGACATGTTCTATCGGTTTCCAAATCTTTTGCATCAAATCCGCGGCGATGTGTGTAGCTTCTTCGTCGTCCTCCAAAGTTGAAAGCATCATACCTGGCTTCAAACGTTCCAATAGCATCCAATACTTTTCTTCATGATAATCAATTAGCTTGCAGGCGCCTTCTCCATTAAATAGACGCAGCGCCGCCATCTCACTTCTCATCTCACTCTCTGGCACGCCCATTTTTAGTACAACTTGCTTAGGCCCGCGATTTGCAAACGAGACGAAATTATAGGAAAGATTAGAAGAAGGCTGGACATCCGTCAAGCCCCAGCGTGCGGAGGCTTCCTCGATCATGTCAGGCAAAGCATTCAAAAACGTATATCCTCTTTCCTGAAAGGTGTTTTGAATATTTGAGACGAATTCAGGAGGGAGATTCAATTTTTACTCACCACGCGTAATGAAACGATTGGCTGTCCCTGCTTACGGAACTGGAACACGTCAGGATGCAGCGCGGCATACTTTGTCATGCCATCGTTGTCCCAGGAAACACGTCCCTGTGTGTAAGAAGCGCGATATGTCCCGCCTGAAATGCTTTCGCCGTATAACAGCACGTCCGTCTTTATCTCATTTTCCAGTGTGGCAATGTTTTCTTCGGCGGCCTCAAGTACAGGCTTGTATTCAAAATCGAGTGCATCCAACTCAGTTTGGATCTGCTTCAGAATTTCCGCCCGTTTGGATTCATAATCCAGTCGAGCCACATCCGCCGCGCCTCGTAAATTACTGAGACGTTCAAGTTTTGCAGCAACGTGCTCTCGTGCAGGACGCTCATTCATTTTCCCAAGTTGAGCTACAGCAATGTGTTTCAGATTTGCCTTAAGCTCCGTCTGCCACTTCCTGCTTTGGCATCTCTGAATGATCTCTTCGAATAGCTGACGCAAATATTCAGAGCTGTAATTGTATTTCGGTGCGATGGCAGAGAGTTGTTCGCGCGGCTCACCATCCAGACCATAGCGGCGGCTCAGGATTTGATAATATGTGTCCCTGCCCGAATCATTGGTAAAGCGTTTATGGATCACTTCCAAAAATTGACGCACAATAGGCTCGAGATGGGCATCATGGAGTTGCTCAATCTGTGCCTGCTCAAAACCCAGTTCACTGAGCAACGTACTCAAGCGCATCTCATCGCCATAGATCACGGACAATAATTCATCCAAACCTGCCAGTTGGGTTTTGAAATCCATATGCTATGCTCCTTTGCTCTGATCACTGTGTGCTGATCGTTATTTACACCGGAAATAATTTATCAAACACCTCAGGACAATATTTATGCACCATTTCGGAGGAGAGTCCGTTCTCCTTACAAATTTCCGCGTATAGATCCACACTCGGGCGTTTGATCCGCTTTTGGGTTTCGCGATCGAGCCCCCAGAGACCGAACTGCTGAGTCCAACCGCGCTCCCATTCGAAGTTATCTACCAGCGTCCAGTGGAAATATCCCTTCACCGGCCAATTAAAGTTGACCGCGCGCCAGACCTGATGGATGTGCTGCGCCAGATAACGCGGACGGATATGATCGTCTGAATCCTCCACGCCGTTTTCGGTGATCAGGATCGGCAGATTGGGATACCTCCGGACGGCCCATTTGATCGTGTCGAACAGACCTTCAGGGATATTGGCGATAAAGTTGTTGTCGCTCATATCACCATCCGCTGGGAATTCACTATGGGTAAACAGTTCTTTGGGTTTGCCCAGATGAAAGCTGACTGTGTCCACAGAGTAATAATTCAGTCCCAGAAAATCCTGTGTGCCTTTCGCCTCGGGCACTTGAAACCTGCCCACGGACGTGTTCATCGCCCCTGTGCTGATGCCGGATGGAAATGCCATGTTGACAACGTCATAGCGAAGCTTGCGCATCAGCGCATCCAATGGAGACCAGGAGCGTTTCGCGACCATAGGCCGGTGGTGATGAGCATAGCCCACCCGCGCCTCTCTTTGAATCTCGTGAATGGCACGATAGGCGGCGGCATGTCCGCGCAGCATGTTCGCCATGACCTGCATGGCCATTTTGACGCCGCGATGTTTGGTTGGGAATGCGCCGGTCACATAGCCACTCAGCGCATATACATTCGGCTCATTGATCGTGCACCAGAGCGTACAATATTCTTTCAACGCCTCCACTGTTTTGCGCACAAATTTCTCAAAGAGCGCGACCGACTCTTCCTTCTCCCATCCGTCCGCTTCATAGAACCATAAAGGATCAGAAAAATGATGCAGCGTGACCATCGCAGTCATGCCGCGCTCGCGCAGTCCGCGCAGCATCGTGCGGTAACGGTCAAGCGCCTCCTCATTCCAGGTGTCGGGTGTCGGCTGGATGCGACTCCATTCTACAGACATGCGATGGGCGTTTTGTCCAGCCTCGGCGGCGCGGTCAAAGTCCTCCTTCCAGCGGCCACCCCACCAATCGGCTGCCAAACCAGACGTCCCCTGCGTATGACCGTTCTGTTCCCACATCCACCATTGATTGTTCGTGTTGTTGCCTTCCACCTGATGCGCGGCGGTTGCCGTCCCCCATAAAAATCCGCGCGGGAAATGATACGTTGCTTGGACCACCACGTTAGTCTCCTAGTCTCTAGTCATCTAGTTTCGTCTCGCCAGATACGCTAAATATAACGCCACCGAGCCCGCCACCGCGGCGTTGAGCGACTCGATTTCGCCGCGCATGGGAAACTTCAAAACGATATCGCACTTGGAGCGGACTAACTGACGGAGGCCTTCGCCCTCCGAGCCGACGACCAATCCCAGCGCGCCTTTTAGGTGACGGCTGTTTGACTCAAGCTCAGTCGCGGCTTGATCCAGACCGACAATCCAGACCTCGGCCTCTTTGAGCGCCTCGATGGCTTGGGCGAGGTTGGCACGCGTGATCAAGAGATGCTCACTCGCGCCCGACGAGGCATTGACCACCGCCGGCGTGACTTCCACCGTATGCGCCAATGGGATGATCACACCATGTACGCCGACAGCTTCAGCCGTTCTCAACAGCGTTCCAAAATTTTGCGGGTCGTTCAGCGAATCGAGCAATAAAACAAAAGGCGGTTCATTCTTCTGATTGGCTAGTTCAAGGATTTCCACCACATCGCTGTATGAATACCCACTGACGTCTGCCACCAGGCCCTGATGGTTCTGATGGAATTTATCGAGCCGGGCGCGCTGCACTTTTTCAACAGGGATCCGGCGGTCCTTTGCCATCTGCAAAATATCTGCCAGCCGACCTTTTTCCTGCGCGCCTTCCGCAATTTGAATTTTGAAAACCTCTCTGTGTTTGGCGCGTAAAGTTTCGTAGACGGCATTGCGGGAGTAGATGAATTCTTTCATACAGTTATGATTTTACTTGAGAAGCAAGGTGTTTCATGTCCTGTTCTAATGGTAATTCAATCCAGGCAAAAAGGATGGTAAAGGAAATAGTGCTGAAATCACTTCCGCCAATGCGCCAGGTGCATGAATAGCCTCAGTTTGGGTATTGGTATCTCCCATAACCAGGCGTGTCATTGCAGCACCATCCAATTCCAGGCGGTCAGATCCACGCGCGATCGTATACCGGTCATCTCCAATTCCACCCAATAACGGACCACTCTGCTCAAAGCGTAAGCCGCGCAATAGATTTGCATCTAAACGTGCCCGCAGGATCGGATGCAAATCTTTCATGAAGTTGGGGAAATCGATAATTCGCAGAGTATACCCGTCTAAAGATGTCATGGTTCCCTTATAAGCATTATCCTGAAGCAATTGAATTAGCTCTGTATCTTGCCATGCCACTGGCCAGGATAGTTCCTGTAAATTGCTTGTGGTCATCAACACACGCAGGGCATCCGCCAACGCTACACGACTCCCCGCGTATTCGCCCACATGTCTGACACCTGCGTCTCCAGTCAGACCCCATAGGAACCCCAAAAATAGATACGCCACCACTTGCCCGGAGCGTTCGATGATCCATTGATCAGCATGGACATAGGTATTGCTCCTTGAATCGTGCAATGCGCGAGAGAAATCGGATTTCTGGCGGACAAAGTGAACAGGTTCTGCTTGATATAACTGGCTGCAGAGTAATGCGTCGGCTGGGGTTGCTCTGCGAACAACAAGATCAGATGGCGTCGACCTCCACGGATTGCTTTGCCCTGGTTTGATCGAAAAATACATATATTTGCCTTGGAACACATTCCCAAGCCGCATATAAACCCCCTCATCGCCTGAAATCAACATCAGTCGTGCTCCTTCTTTCACCAATTGCTGTGTGCAGTGCTCCAATAAATGACTCGCCAAGCCCTGCCTGCGGTAATCGGGATGTGTGCATACACCTCCAATGCTGCCGGTTCGTATCGTTCCATCGTACATCTTGAGCTGATCGTGAAAAATACCGATCTGTGAAACTGGCTTGCTTTGATGTACCAACACGTAAAATCCTCCACGCTGCGGTGGAACATAGTTTGCGAGTATTTCTTCTTCGTTATTGATCTCCGAACCGCCAAAGCAAAGCTGGGACAGTCGAATAGAATCGATCCATTCCTCGCGGCGCACCAGACGTGGGCCATCGAATTGTTCAAATACGGTATTCATTTATGTTCTCCCGCAAAGAAACAAATTTGCAACAGACCATGGAGGTGATAAATTCTCTGACTTTAATGATCCACCTGCTCATACGACATCACAAACTCATAGAGCCCGGACTTGCAGTAATAAACTTTATATTTCTCCGCTTCTTTGAAGATTGCACTCATGTCATCGCCGAAGCTGAATCGCTTTTTGCCCACAAAGACATAATAACTGGTAATACCGCTTTCCCCTGAGGAATCCTGATCGAAGCGGACTGCTCCAGATGCTGATGAAAGTACAGAATTTTCCAGTCTGTTCGCATTGCGATAGTTCAGGAAGATGACCAGCGCAAGAATTCCTAGAATCAGTGGCACCATTCCAATCAACACGATCAAATTCACAGGACTGGAAAGTAATGCCGCACGTGATCTTTCATTCTGAAAAGACAACGCCAAGATGATGCAAAGTCCCAGGAACATAAAGCCAATCGTGATGAACGCGCTCCTCCATGAAAAGCTGCGGACACCGCGTACCATCATTTTTAGCCATTCCCTTTGACGTGGGCTGAGTTGTCCACGTTTATTTAATTTCAAGTCTTCTTCGTTGAACTCGAAAATGCCCATCCATTATTCCGAAATAAAATCAAAGTGATGATTTTCAAAGAACCTGAACTCTTCATCTCGAACCCGGCTTAAGTCTACAGGCATCAGATGTGAATGATCCGCGTGATTGCCCTCCCAGACGTCAATACAGTCTACTTTCTCACCTTTCAGAATCAAAGACCTGACCAGACGAATAAAGGTCAGCGTCGCCTCAATGTCAGATTTCTCTTCTGGAAACCAATCTTCGGGACTATCGAAATCAAAATCGTGACCGTAAAGATGCCTGAAAGAACAACTACAACCCGTCCTTGAACCAACATACCATTTGTTGGCATAAAGGAGATGGTTGAGCGGAAGGCGATCAGGAATATTTTTGTCGAACCCGATTTCTTCACTATTGAACTGTGACAGGTTAGCACTTGAGGTGGTGCTTAGAATCAGCTCGTAACACATTCATACACTCTTTCGTATAATCATGAATGAAAGACAGGCGTTTATTCTTCTACCTTTACCTCAATAATTCGATCCAATCGGAAATTTCTCTCTCCGTTGCGCAAATGACAGTGCGCCTTTAAATAAACATAATCCGACAGACCCATCACCTGCTTGGGCGTGATCCAACGTTCGGTCTCCACGCCCTCTCCGTTCACATAACGGATGAACATCCGTTTGTTGCTGTAGATTGCTTCGCCCAGTTCCGTGGGAAGTTGGATGCCATCGTTGGGCCAGACGGGCGAGTTATAAATACCGATATATTCATCCAGCGGCTTGTTGAATTGCTTCAACGAGTCCATGATCGCGAAAAAGACCCCACGTCCTGTATGAGCATCCGGCAGGGCGCGGTGGGCAGTCACCATCGGGACATGGAACGCCTCAGCGAGAAAATGTAAACTATACGATGGAAGATCGAAATTTTGACGAGCAAGCAGTAATGTATCGACAAGATTCGGGATCTGGATCTCGCGCCTTAAGCGGCGGAACTCACTATCGAGAAATTGCACGTCGAACTGCGCGTTGTGACAGACCACCACGGTCCCTTTCAGCCATTCGACAATCTCATCCACGAACGCTGCAAACGAGGCAGCCGTGGCTAATTGCTCATCCGTGAGACCGCTCGTGCTCGCAGCTCCCAGCGAAAGCGGATGTTCGGGGTTCACAAGCATCTGAACCTGCTGCTTGATGCGTCTGCCCTCGGTCAGGACAATCCCCACTTCACAGATGCGGTCACCGAACCAGGGCGAGAGCCCAGTCGTTTCCAGGTCTAAAAAAGCAAAACGAGCGCTAGAGAGATCAAACATAAGTAGAAATATACAGGAGACAGTCAGTCGCTGCTTGCTTCGCAAAAGTGACTGTCCGACCGTCCGTCATAATTCTAAACTGAAAAGCTTTTTCCTGAAGGATAGATTTCAACCTGACGATTTTGGTAGAACGTCACACCACCGCGACCGTAGACTGTCCATGTTCGTGCGCCGTCATCGATCATGCCTGTTTGTTCATCGATGCCGATCAGGTTTACCTGAACGATTTCGAGCAGACGCGAGGCCCAACTCTTCCCGAATGTGTTGTGATGTGGCAGAACGATTGAATTCGAGACAAGATTGAGTCCGTCGACGACCTGTCCCTGGTTGAGATCATAATAAAACTCACACATCACCATCGCGCCCGCGCTTGAGCCCGCGATGACCGCGCCGTTGTGATAAGCTTCCAGGGCTGCGTTCCACGAGGCACTCTCTTTGAGCGTTTCGCCGAGATAACTTGTAAAACCACCCAGCATGTAAATCAGCTTTGCCTCTCGCAGAAATTTGGCGAGGCTCTCATCGTTCGCGCTGACTTTATCAATCAGCGGCAGTGAGATGACATCCTTCGCGCCCAAACTCTGAAACCAGCGAATCCCGTTGTTCCCAGCGCGTTGGTGATTATTATCGGGCGCAGCCGCTGTGGGAATGATTCGGATCGGTGCGTCGAACCCACCAGCCAGCTCAATGGCTTTCAGATCGGGGTCGCGCATCCCACCACCAAACTCCGCACCGCCTTCGAGAAGTAAATATCCCATGTCTTAATCTCCAAATTCGTCGAACGGAAGCCCAGCCAGGTGATTCTTCAGGGCTTGTCTCACATAAGGAACTATGTTACCCGGTAATTGATTGATATCCACCCAGCGCAAATCATCGCATTTCTCAGGCTCGGCATTGAACGGTTCGCTCTGCCATTGATGGACGTGGACAAAGAAATCCACGCGTTCATCTTCCTTATTCCCTTCCATCCGGTGCATGACGGTTGAGAAGGTCATATCACGGGGTTCAATCCTGACGCCCACCTCTTCTTCAGCTTCCCGAGCAGCGGCAGCCATAACGGTTTCGCCTCCATCCAAATGCCCAGCGGGGACGCTATATTGTCCGTCCGCATAGCCTGTATGGAAGCGCCGTAGTAACAGAACTTGATCATCCCGAAAGAACAATAAATGTACAGTGACAGGGAATTTTGCACGCATAGGCTGATTATACTTTTCTCCAAGTCATCACATCGTCATTGCGAGGAGTGGTGCCAGAGCGCCACGACAAAGCAATCTCATACACTGTTAACAATATTGAGTGAGATTGCTTCGCCTCTTCGAGTCTCGCAACACTTGCACCGCACGCAAGTGCAGGTGTGACGGTTTATGAGGGGTGAGACAATTCTAAGTGTAAGATTGATACCTCAAGCATCTACCATAAAGTATGGACTTCAAATTGACTATTTTCTCTGATTACATCTGACCGTGGTGTTATGTCGGCCAGGCTGTGGTCGAGAAGCTAAAAGCAGAGCATAACGTGGACGTGGAATGGCGGCCGTTCTATTTGTACCTTGATACGCCGCCCGAAGGCAGGGATTTACCGGAGCATGTGAAACGGGCCCGCGCGAATGGTTCGGAAGAACGATTGCAACAGATCGCCGAATCCTACGGGATGGAATTCGTTTCCGTCAAACGGATCTACAACACGCGCCTTGCTCACGAAGCGACTGAGTACGCGCGTCAGCATGGCAAGGGCAACGAGTTCCACAAAGTTATCTTTCGCAAAGTCTATGCCGAGGGACAGGACCCGAGTCAATGGGATGTGCTACGCTCCGCTGCCGAGGAAGTGGGCTTGGACGCGGACGAAATGCAGCGCGAGGTGGAAAACGAAAAATATCTGGCTACGGTTGTAGACCAAGTCCGCTGGGCGTATCAGATTGGCGTGACCGGCGTGCCCACCTACGTGATCAATAACCGGTACGCCATTGTCGGCGCACAGCCATATGAGGTGTTCAAAGAGGCGTTGGAACAGATTACGAGTCAAAAGCCTGAGGAGTGATTTGTTAGGCGGCTTTTCATTGCATGTCATGCTGAGCCCTTCGGCAGGCTCAGGATAAACTCCGCGAAGTATCTCTAACGTTGCCATCGAGACTCTTCGGTCGCTTGGTCTCGATACGAGCGAGATGCTTCGCGCACTTGCTCTACTCGACAACGGCTTCCTCAGAGCGACATTCGAAAATATTTCCCCCATATCTTGTCCTTCTTTTCATCGAAAATAAATGAGGCTTCATAAGCATATCGATTGCAGGTCATAATGTCATCCATGCTCATGCCGAGAATCTCTCGCGCGATGCGATATTCATTATTTACATTCGTTTCCAGCACTTCGGGGTCATCTGAGTTGATTGTCACTTTCACGCCCAAGTCAAACAGTTTTTTGAGCGGATGCTCTTCAATCGTTCGTACAGAGTTCGTTAGATAGTTGCTCCACGGATTC
>DASWEH010000144.1:0-22464 GCA_036394895.1 Anaerolineales bacterium | reverse complement strand
GCGTCGCGATAAATGGTGAAGCCATCCAGCCGATTACGAGAGGTAGGGCGCTCCAGAGCGTTTCGGGATACAAAATCAGCAATAAAACAGAAAACAAAAATGCCAATACGGGAGCAATGATCATTGCCTGCCAGGCTGACTTCAAATGCAGCCTCTTGCCAAAAAGCTGGACAGTATGGGCAGCGCTAACCCATTGCAGCATTCTTTTATGCGTAACAAATAATCTTATGAGTGTGGTTGAGATCGCGTCGAAAATAATGTACGATTCGTGAGGCAGAAAGATAATCTCGAACAACGAACGAAGCGCCGCCAGGCGCAGGGGACGAGTCACGACGGTCGAGTGTTCTTTGGAAAAACTATGATTGAGTTCTGCAATAAAGTTGCTAACAATCGCCATCAAATAAGGGGAGAGTGCGAAGATCATCCAGATCAGGCTGGAACCCGGCAAGAACAACCATCCACTAATGAGGAAAGCCAGCACTGTCGGCGGCACCAGACTGCGGCGCAGATTATCAAATAGCTTCCACCGATCAATGGTCGAGAGCGTATTGGGTGCTTTGCCTTTCGTGCGGTGTGGCACCTGGTTGCTAAGCCAGGGCAAAAGCTGCCAGTCACCGCGCACCCAGCGATGCAAGCGATCGGTGTAGATCAGATAATGAGGTGGGTAATCTTCATATAAGATGACATCGGTCACCAGTCCACAGCGCCCCTGCATGCCCTCGAACAGATCGTGACTTAACAACCGGTTTTCGGGGATTTTGTCATGCAGGCTTTTTTGGAATGCATCAACGTCGTAAATGCCCTTGCCCACATAGTTGCCTTCATCGAACAAATCCTGATAAACATCGGATACCGCGCGTGTGTACAGATCAATGGCTGAGTCACCAGAATACACACGTGTAAAGAGGGATTGATTTGCGGCTGCCGGTCTCACTTGAACCCGCGGCTGTAAAATCGTGTGCCCGGCCTTGATCTCCCCTGAAATCGGATCGAACTCCGCCTGGTTCAATGGATGGGCCAGACTCCCGATCAACTGACGGGCAGCTTCGCGCGGCAATACGGTATCGGCATCCAGTGTGATGACATAGCGGATGGTTGGCAAAACGCTCAAGTCGCCGACTTTGATGATGAAGGTGGTTGAGTCGCTACCGCTTAGCAATTTGTTGAATTCTTCCAGTTTGCCACGCTTGCGCTCCCAGCCCATCCAGCATTCTTCGCTATCGTTCCAGACTCTTTCGCGATGGAAGAAGTAAAAAGGATGATAGCCATCCTTGCCATATTTTTTGTTCAATCCCTCGATCGCAGCTTTGACATGTGCGACAGGTTGTTTATCAGTGGGCATCTCTTTTTCGAGCGCATCTGCAAAATCGGTGATCAATGCAAAATAAATATTTGGGTCACTATTGCCGATAAAATGACGCTCGATCTGGCTGAGCAGGAGAGGCGCGTCCCGTTCTGTCGCGAGCAAGGCTGGGATGACCACCATCGTCCGATATTCTTCTGGAACGCCGTTTTCGAAATTCAACTTGGGAAGCGTGCGCGGTGGAATGAGAGCGACTACCAATCCGTTGATAATATCCATCGCTACAGAAGCAGCAGGAAGGATGGTTAGAACTCCAGCCAGGACAAGTTGAAGAGTATGTCCTTCGGCTTGAATTGCATAGGCAACAGCCAGTAAGGTAAACAAAAAGGTCAAAGTGACCATACTGCCCAGATAGGCACTTGTGGCATTTTTTTGGATGACCCGAATTAACCTTTCCGAAAACTTCGGATGGAAATCAACTCGGGCTTCCAACGTTTCCCTGCCCGGCGCGACGAGATAATAGCCAACATGTTTCTCACGCGCGGATGCAGCCTCTTGTGCAAGTTGAGCTGCCTGCGTTGCGATCTCCGCTTCGCCCATGGCTGAATCACGTGCCATCCCTTCGATGACACTGCGGTAATGATTGCGCGTCTCAAAATCCATTTGAGCGTACAGACCAGCCGGGTCGCCGCGCAGGATCTTTTCAAGTATGCTTGTCGATTCGAAAAAAGCTTTCCATTCCTGAGTTGCCAGCATGCGCAAGTCCAAAATGGAATTAGCGACAGCGGCATCGGGATCAGCTTGATCGGACAAATCAATACGCCCCAGAACATTAGGCTGGGATGTTGCCTTCCACTTTTGTTTGGTTACCTGTGCTAAGGCTTCAGCGAGGGATTCGAGGACAGCCAGTCGCAGCATCAAGGGCAATGCCCACAATTCGCCCGTGGTGAGCGGGGTTACCTCCTGAAAGAATTGAAGGAAGCTTTTGATCTGTTCAATATCGAGGCGTGTAGACTCCCGTTGCGTATTTGCCAGGGCAATGATGTAAATACGCGCCCAATCATCCTGCGTCTTGGGAAGACGCTGGTAATAATCTCTTGGTAAATCTTCCTCCACTTGTCGGATCGCCTGCTCAACAACATAAAAATTATCGAGCATCCACTCGGCTGTCTGCGATGTGGATACCTGCGCCTGGGTCGTTTCATCAAAATACTCATAGCATCCCTGGAAAAAATCCAGCAACTGTTTCAAGCGGGAAGGGATGTAAAAATTGGTGCGGCGCGGTGCGCACCTGCTTAATTCCCGAGCTAGCTGAGCAATAGCTTCTTCAGGTTTGTTATCGGGTATGGATGTATTTTGCGTTACAGGTTCGGCTTGCTGTAAGGGTGCAGTGTTTTGCATTGATCAATGTCCCTTACCTTCTCTTACTGCCATTTCGGCGCGCGTCGGATGGATTTCTGTTATAGGCAAGTCCTGCATGATCATAAGCGAGGTGTTGCCATAAGCAATAAAGCTGGTTGTTACACTTCCATAGGGCCAGCGCCGCTCGCCTGAGTAGCCATGAGCCGCCAGCAGCATCAGGTCAGCATTGGATTCCTCTGCCATATCGTGTAACATCGTAATGGCATTATCACCGATGGAAATGTGAGTCTTCAGCTTTAAGTCCTTGGTGGAAAACTGTGTCAGGAGCTGCTTAAAATAACGAGAAGCCGCCTGGTAGTTTCTCTCCACAAACTTGTTTATCAATTCCGTATCTTCATCGGAAAGTGGAAAGCGGTTGATGGCTTGTGGTTTTTCAACCGCACATTCAAGAATGATCTGGGATTTGTGGAATTGTGCCAGACTGATGGCAAAGGGCAGAACGAATTCCGAACGGGGTGAACAATCCATCCCCACAAATAATCGTTTATAGCGAATCTTTGTCGTTGCGGTGGAAGAGGGGAGATAGGCGCGTACAAGCAGGATGGACTTGTAGGAGCGCAGAAGAATTTTCTGAACGACGCTACTGACGTTCCAGCCGCTTAATCCACTGTTCCCATGCGTGCTGAGGGCGATCAAATCCACATTGTTGTTATGGGCAAAATCGATCACGCTGTTGGCGGCATTTCCTTCCAGAAGGATGGATTCCACACCCAGGATGCCAGAATTATTGAGCCGTTTCACAATCTGCTCGAGATATTTTTCTGATTTTTGTTTTTGTAAATGCCATTCCACAGGGTCAACTGCCGGACTACCGTTCCCATTATGTGGATGTTGCAAAACATGCAAGAGAGTCACACGGGCATTTGTCACTGGGGCCATAGCCATGACGTGTGGCAGCACACATTCGGCGAGTGCAGAGCCGTCCAGTGGAACAAGGATGTGGTTAATCACAGTCGCCTCCATACCGCACAAGAAGTTATTGTCTGCAATGAGAGCACTGATGTCAATCTATTCTTTCCCGCTGGGTGAATTATATTACAGAAATTCACACTCTTAATTAAAACGAAAAACCTGACGATTGTTAACGCAAAGAGCCAGGCTTCCTGGCTTTTTGTTGAAAATATGGCTTTTTACTAAAAAGGCTCCTTGATCAGTTTGAAAAACAAATCAACAACCTGGGGATCAAAATGTTTCCCAGATTGCTCGCGGATATACGTCAGTGCTTCTTCCTGAGACCAGGCCGGGCGATAGGGGCGATCAGAAGTGAGCGCATCCCATACATCTACAACCGCGAACAGGCGCGCCTCGATGGGAATTTCCTCAGCTTTGAGTCCGTGCGGATAACCCATCCCATCCCACTTCTCGTGATGATTAAGAGGGATCAGGAGCGCAGGATGCAGGTATTCAATTGGGTAGAGCATATCGTATGCTAATTGCGGATGCTGACGCATGATCGCCCACTCTTCATCGGTGAGTTTATCGGGCTTGTGTAAAATGGAATCAGGGATTCCAATCTTGCCCATATCATGCAGGAGTGCGCCGCGGCGTATATGCATGATGTCATCGATACTCATGCCGAGAGCCTGAGCCAGCTTTACCGTCAATTGCGTTACGCGGCGGCTGTGACCCTCCGTCTCTCGATCGCGCAAATCCAAAGCATGTGACCAGCCTTCAATCGTCGCTTCATAGGCAGAGAGCAGTTGCGCATTTGCTTCTCGAAGTTTCACGCGTTCCTGAATTAGCTTCTGATAACGGTTAAGCTGGGTAATGCCCAGCAGACGGGCGCGTAGTTCGTAACGATCAAAGGGCTTGGAAATAAAATCATCCGCGCCGGCTTTCAATGCGTTGAGCAGAGATTCGCGGTCATCCAAGGCGGTGAGAACGATGATTGGAATCTCTGCGATCTGAGGATCACTGCGGATACGTTGGCAAACCTCGAAACCGGTCATGCCTGGCATCATTACATCCAGCAGGATCACATCCGGCAAAAGTTTTTTTGCTTTTTCGATAGCCTGTAAACCGTTCTCTGCCATTTCAAGTTCATAGCCTTCTCCCTCCAGAACAGACTGGAGTGTCTCGCGCCCAATATACTCGTCGTCAACGATTAAGACCCGACTGCCCATGTTGTTCTCCTTGTAAAAATCAGACAGATACATAGATCACCTCTCAGGTGAGAGTGAACAGGTACACAAGTACACACAGCCGCTTGTTTACCTGTCTACATGCCTACTTGTATACTCTTTTCTCATTACACATCTCTATCCACCAGATGATATTTGACCGCCAGGCGGACGAGACCCGCAAGATTGCGAACGTTCAATTTTTCCATCAATTTGGTGCGGTGCTTTTCAACTGTTTTCTCGGAGATAAATAACATTTTACCGATCTCTGCGCTGGTATACTCCTCTGCGATCAATTGCAGAATTTCCTTCTCGCGGGGCGACAGACTCGAAAGTGGATCACCATCCGCTAAAGTAGAACGTGGATTACCGGTACTTTCAGCAACAATCTCCGAAATGGGACTGCTGAAATAAGTCTTGCCGCCTGCAACCGTACGAACTGCCCAAAGCAACTCATCACTGACCGATGATTTCAAAACATAGCCTTTCACACCATGTTGCAGGGCCTGGTGTACAAATCCTTCATCAGAATACATGGAGAGCAAAAGGATATAGGTAGGAAGTTTCATCTCACGGATATTTTCAGCAGCCTGGATGCCATTCATACGCGGCATCATAATATCCATGATCAACACATCCGGTTTGAGGGCCTCCGTCATTTCAATGGCTTCCTGTCCATTGGAGGCTTCGCCCAGTACGTGGATGTCACCGGCTTTCTCCAACAGAGCGCGGATGCCGGCCCTTACCATTAGATGATCTTCAGCAATGAGTACGTGTATCACTTCACCTCTTTGGCTATGACATTATTTGATAATGGAAATTGTGCCGAAAGGATCGTCCCAAGCTTGGGTGTGGAATTGATATTCAGCCTGCCTCCGGCGATCGTGATCCGCTCACGCAGTCCGGTCAGCCCTATTCCGTTGGATTGGGGTTTTTCTTCGCCAAATCCGATTCCATTATCCTGAACTGTCAAGTTGACCATATCATCCTCCACGCTCAAATCTACCCAAACCTGGCTGGCTTGGGCATGCTTGACGATATTGGTCAGCGCCTCCTGTAAAATGCGATAGAGGGTAATGTTGTAAACATCAGGAAATTGCGGAAGGGATGTATCTGCTTCGAAAACGACCGGCAGATGGGTGCGGCGGGTGAACTCAGCGCAGTACGTTTGCATGGCTACTTTTAATCCCAATGCATCGAGAACAGGCGGGCGCAAATCGCGGGCGAGATTCCTAATCTTTACCAGTATCTCATAGGATTGATCGTGGAGTGATTGTAATCGCTCAAACAGGGTTTCCGCTGGCAGGGAGAGATCCTCCTGTAAATTCCGGAGAGTAAGCAAGTGAGTCGTCAATTCCTGACCGAGGTCATCATGGAGTTCACGTGAGATGCGCTGACGTTCTTCCTCCTGTGCAGCCACTGTGCGTTCAGCCATATGGCGAATATTTTCGCGTTGTTCCACTAATGTGCGATAACGATTCAGGCGTGTAATCGTGCGGACGCGTGCGGTCAGTTCACGCCGGTCTGCTGGTTTGCTGAGAAAATCATCTGCGCCAGATTCAATGCCTCTCACCCGTGAGGCGCGATCGTCGAGGGCGGTGAGTAGGAGGATCGGAACCTCAGCCAGCTGCGGCGTGGAGCGGATGTGACGACACACTTCATAGCCATCCATGCCCGGCATCATTACATCCAAAAGGATGAGGTCAGGCTGGAGCTCTTCAAGCATCTGAAGCGCCTGCATGCCATCTTTCGCCACTCGAAGATCATAACCTTCACCCTCCAGCATGGCGATCAGCGTTTCCCGGGCCGTCAGGTCATCATCCACAATCAGAACCGTGCTCATTGAGATTTGGCTTCCTGGTTACTAAAAAGACACTCCTGGATAATCTTTATGAGTGCCTTCAAATTAATAGGCTTGCTGATATATTCATCCATACCGGCTTCGAGACAGCGTTCACGGTCGCCTGACATGGCAAGAGCAGTCAGGGCAATGATCGGCGTATATCGAAAATCGGGTTCACTTCTTAATTTGCGCGTGGCTTCCAGTCCGTCCATACGCGGCATTTGAACATCCATTAAGATTAGATCTGGTCGAACCAATTTCGCTTGGACAATGGCATCCACACCATCCTGGGCTGTGACGATTTTGTAGCCAGCGAGTTCCAGATAATCCTTGACCATCATGGTGACTTCTCGTGTATCTTCAACCAACAGGATGACAGGCTTGTTCTTCTCTTCGAGTTTGATCGCCCGAAACTTGCCAGTGATCTTCATTCGGGTGGCAGCCTCCATCGCTAAAGCAGGTTCCCACGGTAATAGGATGGTGAAACGACTCCCACGCTCTGGCTCGCTGAAAGCAGCGATACTGCCACCATGCAAGCGCGCCATTTGAGCAACCAATGCCAACCCTAAACCAGTGCCTGTTGTTTCACGGGCTAGTCCAGAGTCCAATTGTACGAACGGCTGGAACAAGCGCGCCAGATCTTCTTCCCGGATACCGACACCCTCATCCCAAACAGTGAAGCTGATCTTGTTTGCTTCTTCATCCCCATAGACTTCTAACCCAAGCCTTCCATTTTCAGGAGTGAATTTGACCGCATTCCCCAATAAGTTAACCAACATCTGTTTGAGACGGCGCTCGTCTGCCCACATCAGCTTCAGACTATCCTCAATCTCCAGAGATACATCCTGATTCTTTTTCTGCGCCAGTTGTTTGATCATGCGCAGGCTGGCCTGACAAACCGAGTGGACATCCACTTTATTAATATCCAGAGTAATCTGACCGGCATCGATCTTGGCAAGATCGAGGATGTCATTGATGAGCGACAGCAGGTGATGACCACTCTCGCCGATGGTAGCAATGTATTTCTGCTGTTTCTCATTGAGTGGACCGGCAATCTGTTCTCCGAGGCTTTCTGACAGACCCAGAATGGCATTCAGCGGCGTGCGCAATTCATGGCTCATATTGGCGAGGAATTCATCTTTCACCCTCAAAGCACGCGCCAGGTTGGAATTTGCGCGGCTCAGGTCCGCGGTACGTTCATCCACACGCTGTGCCAGTTGATTCCGTTCGGCTTCGAGCGCCATTTCCATTTGCTTGCGCTCAGTAACATCCCACGCATAATCTGCAAGACGCTCGGCGATCTCGAGATCGGATTGTGTGTAATCCTGCGACTTGTTGCCAATCCCCATGATCGCCATAATCCGTTCATTGCGAATAATGGGAATGATCATTTCACGTGTGATGGGTACATGACCCTGTGGCAAGCCTCTTTTTTTGGATAATGATTCATAATCATTTTGGATGAGTGGGCGCCGTTGACGAGCCGCCTCAGCCCAGACCCCGGCTTGATCCAGTGGAAGATGCGCTCCCTCGCTGACAGGGACATGGAATAGCTGCAATGCATGGGTGGACCAGGTCTGCATCTTCAATGTAATGTGGTCTTCATCAACAAAATGGAAAAAGCCAATGGAGCTGCCTGTCAATTCGCTGACCTCATCGGTTGTTTTTTGCATCAATTCATCCAGCGTGTGATGTGCCGAAAATTCCATCAACTCAAAACGCTTTTGCATGATGATCTCAGACCGTTTGCGCTCTGTCACATCTTTGGCAACAACGGATACGCCGCGCGTGGAGGGATAAGCATTGATCTCAAAAGAGCGTTTTTGCTCGTTCAAGAGGAGTATTGTTTCAAATGTTCTGGGCTGACGATTCTTGAGAACACCTTCATAAATTTGGCTAATTCGGGTCTGTTCTTCTGATTCTCCAAATATTTCATGCATGGGTTTTCCGATTGCGTCTTTGACTGAGATTCCTGTTAACGCCTCGGAGGCTTTGTTCCAATGAGTGTAATGAAGGTCTTGATCCAATTCGAACAGGATATCCGTGATGCTATCCGCGAGTTCGCGGTAATGTGTTTCGCTGGTACGCAACGCCTCCTCTGCTCGTTTGCGCTCTACTAGTTCCTGCTCAATTGCCTGATACAAACGTGCATTTTCAAAAGCGATGGCGGCCTGGCTGGCAAGCGTCGCGAGCAGGCGTTCATCCTGTTCGGTAAAGGCCTCTGGCATTTCACTTTCCACACTGATGACGCCAATCACACGCTCGCCTACCTTGAGCGGCATATATAATCCCGACTGAATCCCCACATGTGTGTCTATATATTGCGGATGAACATGAACATTTCCGGTACGAAGCGGCAGTCCGGTGTGTATAACCCAACCGCTCATGCCCTGTCCGACCCTGCTAATCATGGCATTGAAGTGATGTTCAATCTCGTTTTTTTCTTCGTCGCTCAAACCCGGTTGGTTGAACGCAATCAATTCCAATTCATCACTTTCAGGTTGTTTCAAACGGATCGTCACATGATGCCATGAGAGATGGCGGGTAAATGTTTCGATGATGCGCTCACCAATCTCCCAAGGCTCTAATAAGCGACCAACCGCCAGCCCGTTTTCGTAAAGTGCTTCCAATTCAGCCAATCGGCGTTGAGTTTCCTCGAACAGGCGCGCGTTGGAAACGGCTGAGGCAGCCATGGAGGCAAGGGCTTCGAGCAATTCCAGGTCTGCAGGCTGGAAGGGCCGTTCTGTGCCAATACGACGGATGCTGAGAACGCCAATTGTACGGTCTCGCTCTTTGAGCGGGGCGAACATGATGGCTTCCTCCTCCTCATCCAGTGTGCCGGGCACTTGGACCCCGCGCGGGTCGTTTTGCATCGTGTTGACGATTTCAGCCTGACCGCTGGCAGCCACTGCTCCAGTTACTCCATCGCCGATTTTAATTTTCAAGTCAGAGAAAGCCTCGGAGTTTTCCTGGAGTGCCAGCACACAGCGCAGAAACTCACCATCCGGTTCCACCAGGAAGATACGGCAGCCATCGGCGGCAAAGAGGGTTTTAGCGGAGTTGCTAATGTCTTGCAGGGTGGCTTGGAGGTCAAGGCTGGTGAGCGCTAGCGAAGTCGCCAGCAGTGCGGAGGTCTCTTCTGCGCGGCGGCGGATTTCTTTCTCAGCTTGTTTACGTTCTGTAATATTGCTGACTGAGACAATGACCTTTGACCAATCCTCCTCATAACCCTGTGGGATGGAACCATTGACAATCACCTCGATCTGCGTGCCATTCACCCTCCTATCCGTTCCTTCCCATATAAATCGTTTCGAAGGACTCATGAAACCCAGGATTTCTTCCTGAAAATGGTTCAAGGCATCTCTGCTCAGGATTTGAGTTAATTCCTCAGGAACAAGTTCCTTTTGTTCTATGTTGTAAAGTTCCAATGCAGCTTTGTTTACATCAGTAATCTTTACCAGAGATGCCAGCTCCGTCACCTTGTCTGGGTGGGTGGAGAGATATTCTTTCAAATCCGTGACACCGCTTTCCAAAAGAAGATCTATTTGTTGTTTGACGAGGGAATAGTCCTCCTCCCACATGGAAATGGGTGAACTATCGAAGAGTTCACGGTAACGGCTCCGGCTTTTGATCAGGGCGATTTCTGATTCCCTGCGTTCCGTAATATCCGCAGTAAGGCCTGCTATTCTTTTTACCTTGCCCGTGTCATCGAATATTGGAAAGGCGCGATCCCAAACCCAGCGTATAGAACCATTGGGCCGGATGATACGGTATTCGATTTCCACTTTTTCGCCATTTTTTTCCCTTTCAATGGCCTGCAATACCGCGGATTGATCCTCTGGAAGAACGCTGTTGATATATGTATTGTGTCCATACATTAGATTTTCGATCGGGCGCTCCCAGATCGCCTCCACGGCAGGACTCATGTAGATTTCCTGTCCGGTTTGAGCATCGGTCATCCAGAATGCTTCCTTAATATTATCTGCTAGTTGACGGAAACGCTCTTCTGAGGTGCGTAGTTCCTTCTCGGCTTGTTTGCGCTCAGTGATCTCCTCTTCTGCTTGTTGTAAGAGACGGGCATTTTGGATGGCGAGCGCCGCCTGATTGGCAAAGGCTTCCAAACGCTCGGCATGAACAGGAGTGAAAAATCCGAGTGCCTGGCTGTCCAATAGAATAAATCCAATGGTATTACCGTGAATGGAGATTGGCGCGCCCACATTCGAGCGCAGCCAATCGGTCGCCTCTACCCTCATCCAACCTGGATAAGAGTGCGTGTCATACACAATCACAGGTTGCCTGGTCTCAAGCATCTGCCGCAGATTGTCCGTTTCAGCCAGCGGAAGTCGAATCCCCATGATTTCAAAGTCGAAACCGCGTTTGTCGTAACCGTACGAGCGAACGACGCGGGCAGATTCTCCCTCAATGAGCATGATCGTCGCGGCATCATGCGGTACCACTCGCCCCACGGCTGCCAGGATATGATCCAAAACCTCGCCATAGTCAAGGGTGCTGCTGAGCGTCTCGGCAGTATCGCGCAGGGCTTCCGCCAGGGCGCGTTGTTCGCGTTCGGCAGCCTCTGCTTGCTTGCGCGCCGTAATATCCTGGTAGGTGCCGATGGAGCCATGTGAGACCCCATTCTCATCGCGCAATTCCACTGCCGCTTCGAAAACCCAATGGATGTTTCCATCTCGGTCTCGAAGGCGATGCTCACACTTCCAAATGGAGGTTTCGCCTGCGCGCACCCGTTGAATTCCATCGTCCAGGGAATAGCCTGCCAAGTCTTCGACGAGATTAACTTCTTCGACAAGGGAATCCCATAATTTCGCGCTGAATTCCTCCGGTCCATAACCGGTGATCTGTCGAATGCCTTCGCCGATGAATTCATACTTAATGGATCTGCCCTCATCATAATAGGATTCATAGTAAGGAACGGCTCCAGCGACCTCAATTGCCTGCCGATAAAGTGCCTCTGATTTGTGCAAAGCATCCTCCGCCTGCTTGCGCTCAATTGCCAGCGCAACCTGTGTGGCAATGGATGCCAGGAAATCCTTATCGCGTTCTGAATAGCGCTCGGAGTTCTCATAGTCCTGAACCGCGATCACGCCGATGGTTTTGCCGGATGTTTTGAGAGGCACTCCCAGCCAGGAGGCTGAATTGGTTCCAATAAGTTCTACTTCACCCTGTGCAGCCAATTCGTTGAAGCGCTCCTGGGTCAATAAAAGTGGTTCGCCGGAGCGAAAAACGTAGGATGTGATGCTTTTTTCAAGTTTGGATGGCGATGCGGGTGGATCATATTGGTCCACAGAATAGATTTCTTCGAACTGCCCACTACTCTGCTGATAAAGGACAACGAAGAAATTCTCTGCATAGATTACTTTTGCAATCGAATGATGAACGAGTTTTAGCAATTCCTGCAGGTCTTTTGTGTTGGCGAGCCTCTGCATAATCTCTAAAAGCGCCTGGCGTTCTATCTCAGCCTGTTTGCGTGGGGTGATGTTCTGTATCGTTCCTATTAGCCGAACGTTTTTGCGGTCGAGATCGTATTCTGCGTGACCCAGATTCGAGAGCCAGCGTATTTTGCCATCGGGACGGATGATGCGGAACTCCTCTGCGAACAATGATTGGTCTGCCAATGCTTTTTCCGCAGCTGCCCGGACGCGGTTGACATCCTCCTGATGGATCAGAGTCGTAAATGATTCAAATGTTTCATCCAAATCGTCTCTGGTAACGCCGGTGATCTCGAATAATTCCGGTGACCAGAAAATGGTGTTCGTCTGTAAATTCCATTCCCAAACGCTCATCTGCGCACCAGCCAGCGCCAGAATTAATCGGTTCTCGCTTTCGCGCAGTTTTTCTTCAGCCTGCTTGCGGTCGGTGATGTCTATCATGGTTGATAAAAGTGCGGGTTGTCTATCATACTCAATTGGAGTGTTGAAAGACTGTAACCAGGCCGTTGTGCCATCCTTTCTCACAATTCGCAGTTCAACCTCTGGAGATATGGTCTCACCAGCCATGCGTTTGCGGGCACGTTCCTGCGCTATGGTGCGATCGTCTGGATGTGTGAGGGCAACGATCTGATCTGCTGACATATCCATAAGTTCTTCAGCCGTATATCCATTGATTAGGCACATGGCGGGGTTCGCATATACGATTTTCTGGCCCTGATAAATGGCGATGCCCTGCAGAGAATTTTCAGCAAGCGTGCGATATTTCGATTCCGAATCGTGCAATGCCTCTTCCGCCCGCTTGCGCTCAGTGATATCCCGGCCAATTCCCACCAAGCCAATGACTTTACCTTCGCTATCTCGAAGTGGTACCTTGGTCGTCAAGATAGAGACCCGCTTGCCCTCGTTATCCAGTCCAAGCTCTTCATAGTTGATGACGGGTTGTCCAGAATCAAGAACTGCTTGATTGAGTTGCCAGAAACCCTCTGCCAATTCAGGCGGATAGGTATCGAAATCTGTCTTTCCGATGACATCTTCCATGGTCTTCCCGCCGGAGGCTTTCCAATCTGCAGTGTTCGATAATGTTTTTCGTCCCTGTATATCCATTGCATAAATACGGTCAGGTATATTATCAATAAGCGTCCTCAAAAGATTGCGTTCTTCTTTCAGAACATCTTCGATCTTCTTGCGCTCCGTAATGTCATGCGAACTGCCTGTCACGCCGATTATGTCGCCATGATCGTCACGCATCACAATGGAGTTGGAACTCAAGATAATTTGTCTTCCATCTCGATGCCGGACATGTCTCTCGAGATCCCTGAATTCATCTGCATCGGCAATGCTTTCCTTGAATTCTTCTAAATCCATATGATAGTGCTCAGGATCCATGATTTCAAAAAAAGAACGTCCGATCAATTCTTCTGGCTCGTAACCATAAATCTCTTTGGCAGCGCGATTTACGAAGGTGAACTGTCCCTTCGCATCAACCGACCAGATCAAATCATGAGAGGTTTCAACCAGATTCTGATACTTAAGCTGGCTCTGGCGTAAAGCTTCTTCTGCCTGTTGCCGCTCTGTGATATCGCGGTAGTTGATGACAATCGCATTGACACTTGGCTCATTCAGCATATTGGTGGCGATCGCCTCCACCCAGCGCCATGTGCTGTCGGAGCGATGCAGGCGGAAGATGCCGCGTTGACGGCTCCCTGGTTCTTGGATCAGCTTGACAAACTGGTCGCGGGTCCACTCCAGATCATCCGGGTGCATCAGTTCGAAAATGTTGTGCCCCACAAACTCGTCTGGCGCATAATCCAGCGTACGGAAGGTTGCTGGGCTTTCCCATATTAACGTACCATCGGCTGCCAGAAGCGAAATGTTATCCAGTCCGTTCTCGATCAACGCGCGAAAACGCTTTTCATTATTTTGGAGTGCTTCTTCTGCCTGCTTACGCTCAGAGATGTCGCGGACCAGAGAGACTCCAAACCGCTGTCCGCCCTCCCGGAATGAGCGGATGCGAACCTCAACCGGAAATACAGTCCCATCCTTCCGCCGGTGACGGGTGTCGAACGTAACCAGCTCTCCGTTAGCAAGTTTCGCCCCGACCTGTTCGATAAAACTTGGCTTCACATCCACGTCGAAGTCAAACGGGGTCATCCCGATCAATTCCTCGCGAGTGTAACCAAGGCTCTCGTATGCCTGACGGTTCACGTTCAGGATAGTTCCCCGCTCGTCATGTAAGTAGAAAGCGTCAGAGGCGTGATCTACGAAGGTGTGGAAGCGAACCTGACTGGCTCGGAGTTCATCCTCCGCCTGCTTACGCTCCAGCAGCAACTGCCTCTCCTCCAAAGCATGGATCACGGCAGGTGCTAAGCGTTTGATATTCTCTTTTAGAACGTAGTTGTTTGCGCCGGCTTTCATACATTCAACCGCTACATCCTCGCTAATAGACCCGGTCCAGATGATGAGCGGGGTCAGTGGCGCATGTTCAAGTACTAATTTCAAAGCCTTCATCCCGTCGAAGCGCGGCAAACTATAGTCCGAGAGGATCACATCAGGTTGGAATACTTCTAATGCATTCAGAAAGTCTTTGCGGGTTTCCACAATCTGAAATTCACAATCCTTCAATACCTTTTGGATTGTATATTTCGCCAGCTCAGCATCTGATGGTTTATCTTCAACGATGAGAATACGGATTGCTTCCTTCATGATTCTTTCCTCTTGCCTATCTGCTTCAAAAGTTTGTGTCCAACGCAAATAAATTTTTGCATCTTATTTCATTGGATGATTTACCATTAACCAGTAGACCCCCAGATGACTCATGGCTTCCATAAATGCATCGAATTGAACAGGTTTGATCACATAGCCATTGGCGCCCAGGTCGTAAGCGGCCTTTATATCCGGGTCCTCAGCCGAGGAAGTCACCATGATTACCGGGATTGTGCGCAAGCGTGGATCACTTTTCATGATGCGCAGAACTTCGAGCCCGTTCACCTTGGGCAATTTCAAATCCAAGAGGACTACCTTGGGTGAGATGTCTATCTGGCGTCCTTCATAGTTGCCGCGCCTAAACAGAAAGTCCAAGGCTTCTGCGCCATCTTCCACATGAAAAAGCTGGTTGGCGAGATTATGCCTTTTCAGTGCCCGGATCGTGAGTTCCGCATCGCGCGGGTTATCTTCCACCAGTAGAACTTCCACAATATCTTTGTCATTCATGATGATTCTCCTTCCGGGGCAATGCAAAATAAAAGGTAGCACCTTTGTCCACTTCGCCTTCGGCCCAAATACGACCACCGTGTCTGCGAACGATTCGCTGAACAATTGCCAGGCCTACGCCTGTGCCTTCGAATTCGCTTTCGCTATGCAATCTCTGGAAGACACCAAATAGCTTGTTCGCGTATTCCATATCGAAGCCCGCGCCGGTATCGCGCACGTAATAAATAAGTTCATCTTTGTTGGATTCGCTCCCTACTTCGATGACGGCTCGTTCTTTTTTGGATGTGAACTTGATTGCATTGGAAAGTAGATTCATCCACACCTGACGCATGAGGGAAGCGTCTGCCTTGACGGAGGGCAGCCTGGCAATTTTGAAATCAATATGCTCCCGGTCCTCTTCTTTGATTAACTCGTTAAGGACTGAAACCGCCAATGCTTTCATATCAATGTTGGATGAAAACATCTCTTTGCGGCCCAGCCGTGAAAAGGCAAGCAGGTCATCGATCAACTGTCCCATGCGGCGGGCTTCCGCGCTGATAATGCCGCAGACACGTTTGCCTTCCGCATCCAGAATTGCCTCATAATCTTCCACCAAAATGCGCGTGTAGCCATCGATGGCGCGCAATGGCGCACGCAGATCATGTGAAACGGAATACGAAAAGGCTTCCAGTTCCTTATTGGCAACTTGCAGCTTTGTGGCTTGATCTTCAAGACCGCTATTGAGATGTCGAATGGCCTGCTCTGCTCGTTTGCGTTCCGTAATATCGCGGGAGATGCCAAAGATACCGATTGTTTCTCCGTCTGAATTGCGCAATGGCACTTTTGTTGTGGAAACCCAGGTCTCCCTGCCGTCTGGCCAGACAACCCATTCTTCAAAATCAACTAATGGCTTTCCAGATTGCATCACTTCCTGTTCCTCAGCATAGGCTTTTGCCGCGTGTGGGAAGAAGTCAAAATCAGTTTTGCCCACCACTTGGGCAGGATCGCTTAACCCAAGCAAGCTGGCTTGTGATCGGCTGTTTCTTATAAAGCGGCACTGCAAATCTTTAAAGTAGATGTGGTCTGGCACATAATCCATGAGAGCCTGGAGCAGAGCATTTGCTTGCGATAATGCGGCGGTCCGTTCCTCAACTTTAAGCTCCAATTCGTCATGCGCCTTTTGCAAAGCCGCCTCAGCCTGTTTGCGCTCGGTGATATCAAGCATAGTTGTTATGGTACACGCTTCTCCGGCCAGTTCGGTGTTCTCAATCGAGGTCAGCATATTGATGCGTCGGCCTGATTTTGATTTCGCTTGCACTTCCACGTTGTGTATAACTCCCTGCTGACGCAATTGGCGTGTGATTTCAGCGCGTCCCTCGCTGTTAATAAGGTTCAAGTCGAGGCTTGTGTGTCCAATCACTTCTTCGCGCTCACATTCAACCATGTCCAGGAAACTCTTGTTCACCTCAATGTAAGTTCCATCGGCCCGGCGGGCAATCGTCATGGGCGCTGGGCTGCCATGAAATGCCTTTGAGAAAAGATCTTCTGATTTTCGGAGCTTCTCCTCCGCCTGCTTGCGCTCAGTGATGTCCTGTGCAATGACTAGGGCAGATTCGTGTCCGTCTATTTCGACTGTGTGGGAGGTAATCTCAATGGGGATGATCGTCCCATCTTTCAGACGATGTCTCCAACCGCCTGAATGTTCCAGGGGCTGGCGTGGTTGTGCAAGATTCTTCATCAGGCGATCCACATCTTCAGGAGGGCGAATATCCAGGATGGTCATGTTCAGGAATTCCTGGCGGGAATAGCCATACTTCGCCATCGCGGCCTCATTAACATCCAGAAAAGCCAGTGTCTTCCGATCATAGACCCACATTGGATGAGGGTTGTTCTCGAACAAATGGCGATATTTTTCCTCGCTCCGGCTTAACTCTTCCTCGGCCTGTCTGCGATCGCTGACGTCGCGCAGAATGACGGTATAAATTTTCTTCCCGGCGATATTGATTTGCGAAATCGAAGCCTCACAGGGGAACTCATCGCCGTTGCTTCGCCGACCGAAAACAATGGCGGATCGTTTCATCGCGCGATTGGTGACGCCGGTCTGGCCGAAGTTGTGCACATACTTGTGGTGTGCTTCACGGAAGCGTTCCGGAATGAAACGATTGAGTGGTTGGCCGAGTGCCTCCGAATGGTCGCACCGAAACATTGCTTCTGCAGCCGGGTTGAAAATCAAGATGCGCTGATCAGTGTCAGTTGAAATGATGGCATCCATGGCCGAGTCGAAAATGCCAGTCATCTGTGCTTGACTGTTGCGCAGGGACTCTTCCGCCTGCTTGCGTTCGGTGATGTCGCGCATAACGGCTTGATAATGTCCACTCGGGAGCATCTTGGCGCTTAATTCAGCAAGAAATGTAGAGCCATCCTTGCGATGTAATTTTCGCTCAACGATCAGCGTCTTGCCTTCCTCTAACTCCTTTAGGCGCAGTGGATGAGCAGCCAAATCTTCGGGATCAACTACATCCCGAAGAGAGAGCTTGAGGAGCTCTTCACGACTATAGCCAAGCATGGCACAGCCACTGGAATTCACCTCTGTATATTTACCCCGCGAGTCAGCCATGAAGATGCCGTCAGATGCCTGTTCGACAAGGGTGCGGTAACGTTCCTCACTGGTGAGCAATGCTACTTCAGCCTGCTTTCGTTCAGATATATCCTGTGCAGTCGCCACGCGATACAACAATTCTCCATCCTCACCTAATACACTCACCACATCCATTTGAACTGGGAAGATGGAACCATCTTTGCGGTTCATCTGGGCTTCATAACGGACATGCCCGATCTGGTCTGCCCTTTCGACATTGTGCCGCACATGTTCATGGTCTGAGGCTGCATATAAGCTTAAGATGGATGAACCGACGATATCCTCCACTCTGCATTTGAGCATGTTCGCGAAGGCCGGGTTGCAGACCACGATACGGTTTGTATCCGGGTCACCTATGGCAATCCCATGCGCGCAACCTTCAAAAGCATCTGCCCATTGACGCAGTTTTTCTCTGGCTTCCTTCTGTTCGCTAATATCCTGTACCAACGTAAAGAAGCCTCTTAACTGCCCATTCGCCGCTATGTTCGGAACATAAGTAGCACTTACAAAGCGTTCTTCACCGTCTTGATCAAGGATTTCCGTTTCATAGGTGACGGTTTCTCCTTTCAATACTTTATCAATATATTTTGAAGTCTTTTGGTAGGTTGCCTGACCGACCACTTCTTCAATATGCTTTCCCTGGGCTTTCTCGCCAAACCATTCTTCATAGGCCTCATTTGCAAATTGATAGCGTTGGTTTTTGTCTATGTAAGAGATTAATACAGGCAAGGCGTTGATTACCAGTTGTAGTTGTTTATCACTTGCATGCAACCTGCTTGTATAACGTTGTATTAGCCAATAAAGCAGAAATGCTGTGACAATTACATACCCCCAGCCTTTATAGAGGCTCAAGCTGACAAGCATCTCTTTGTTCAATGCAATTCTTTCCGCCAGCCGGTCAGAAAACAAAATCCATAAGCTGCCGATCAGCAGATAGATCCCGGCGATTTTGAAGGCTCCCCATTTGAGAGGGCTTGATAGCAAAGAAGATGTTGGTTTGTTCATACAGGCCTCAGCTTGCAAAATCGATTACTAACGTGAATATTGAGTTATCTAAAAAAGATGATATTGCTCTCAAAACATTTTCCTGTCCATACAAGGATATGCACATGGGGGGATTCCCTACCATTTCGATACTGGTATTTTCCCTGGTGTTATAAGCGGTTTCTTCCGCTTAAATTTATGAAAATCTCGCCAGGATCTCTTGCAAACCGAACAAATCTGTGTAAAATAAAAATGCTCCATTTAGGGTGCCCCCCTCACTCTGAATGGAGTGTCTTTTTTGGGTTCATCGGGAATCGCCGTGACAGCCCGGCATTTCTGGCGGTGTGGCGTAGTCGGTTTGGCAATCCGACCTACTGGTGGCGGTTCATCACGGCAAATCCCAGAGAGACCTTTTTTGTGGATTTGTAATCTTTGGCGGGAATTTATGCTTCGAAGACTCTGTAGATACAGAATAATGAAAAGACCGACTGTCCAACTGGCTAGGTCGAAACTCCCCTTGCGATAGGGGAGTTTTTGCTTTGCAGAGATTACAATGAAAAGCTGATAGGCACATTAAGGAGCCTCCATGAATCACACTGCGATCAGTGTTCAGGATTTGCGCAAATCATTCGGGGAGAATCAGGCTGTGCAAGGCGTCAGCTTTGACGTGGAACAAGGCGAGATCTTCAGCCTGCTCGGTCCGAATGGTGCCGGAAAGACAACCACAATCTCTATGCTATCCTGTCTGCTGCGTCCCGACGCCGGTGACGCGCGCATAATGGGTCATTCCATCCGCAGCGAGGCGATGGAGGTCAAATCCGTGCTGGGAGTGGTGCCGCAGGAAATCGCATTGTATGAGGATCTAACCGCCCGCGAGAACCTGACGTTTTGGGGCAAAATGTATGGTCTGCGCGGCTCGGCGCTCAAGTCCCGCGTGAATGAGGTACTGGACGTGATCGGTCTGAGCGACCGGGCCAACGAACGCGTCGGCAAATATTCCGGCGGGATGAAACGCCGCGTCAACATCGGCGTGGCGCTGTTGCACAAGCCCAAAGTCATTTACATGGATGAGCCGACGGTTGGCATTGATCCGCAGTCGCGGCGCAATATCCTGGATAGCGTGGTGGCGTTGAAGGATCAGGGCATGACCGTCCTTTACACGACCCACTATATGGAGGAAGCGCAGGAACTCTCGGACCACATTGCTATCATGGACCACGGCAGGATGATCGCCTGCGGCACGAACGATGAATTGGTAAAACTTGTAGGCGGGCAGACTCGCATTGACCTGACGGTAAGTGTGGAACCCAGCAAAATTTCGGATGCCTGGCGGAATATCCAGGGAGTCAAGCATGTTGCGGTGGAGGAGGAGCGAATCAGTGTACTGGGGGACGACAGCAACAAGGTGCTGCCGCGGCTGTTCGAGGCGGCTTCGCAGCAATCCGCCCGCATCACCTCTGTGGATATCCGCGAACCGAACCTCGAGGCCGTTTTCCTGCATTTGACTGGTCGAGCATTGAGGGATTAGGATGAGTACACAGGTATACAGGTACAGAGGTAAACAAGTAAACACGTACACAGGTTCGTGTGTACCTGTCTTCCTCCCGCGGAGAAAGCATGAAAATTCTAGACATTGCTCTTAAAGACCTGACCCGTTCCTTCCGCAGCGCGTTCGCAGTCATCTTTATGTTCGGCGTGCCGCTGCTCGTGACAGGCATGTTTTACCTGATGTTCGGCAACATGGCGCAGAACGGTGGGTTCGACCTTCCCAGAACAAAGGTGATCATTGCGAATATGGATGCGGGTGGGCCCAAATTTCAGGTCAATCCAAAGAATATTCCCGGCGGGCGCAAAGCCGAGACGATGGGTGATCTGATCGTTAACATCCTCGAAAGCGACGAAATGGCGGACCTGATCGAGGTTTCGTTCGCAGCTGACTCTCAGGCTGCCCGCGCCTCCGTTGACAGCCAACAAGCCCAGGTCGCGATCATCATCCCACCGGACTTCTCTGAACAGTTTGCCGATGTGCGCGAGGGCAAAGCGGTGATCGAGTTCTACCAGGATCCCACACTGACGATTGGACCCGCGATCATGCGTTCCATCCTCAACCGCTTCCTCGACAGCATGGGAGGCGTCAGTATTGCGGTGAATGTTTTTATGGATGAAGCAGATCCATCCCAATACGCGTTGACCGGACAGGTTGTCCAGCGATATTTGGATACCTCTCTGGCGCTGAGTGATAATCTGGAGGGAGAACTGTTGGATGTACGCGTCCCAGCCGGAGCGCAAAAGAGCGCAGCGGAAGAAAGCCAGAATCTCCTTCTCAGTATTGTTGGTCCCATCATGGGCGGGATGATGATCTTCTACGCCTTCTTCACAGGAACATCCACGGCGCAGAGCATTCTCAAGGAGGAAGAGGAACGTACACTGCCGCGCCTGTTTACCACGCCCACGCGGCAGGCAACCATCCTGACCGGCAAGCTTTTATCTGTGTTCATGACCGTGTGTGTGCAGGTTGTCGTGCTCCTGATCGCAGCGCGCTTGATCTTTGGAATTCAATGGGGAGGACTTTTCTCGGTAGCCCTGACTGCAGTGGGCATCATCTTTAGCGCCTCGTCATTTGGCATTTTCGTCAACTCTTTCCTCAGGAACACCAAACAGGCCGGTGTCTTGTTCGGGGGCGTGTTGACCATAACCGGCATGGTCGGCATGATCAGCATCTTCGCTATGGGTTCGCCGGGCGCGGCGCGCCTGGGAGATACAGTCTCACTCCTGGTACCTCAAGGTTGGGCAATCCGCAGCCTGATGCAATCTATGAACGGAGAGCCGGTCAGTGCTGTGCTGGTCGGCGCCCTGGCAATGCTCGTATGGAGCGCAGCCTTCTTCACCATTGGTGTGTTACGCTTCAATCGACGTTATGTGTGAAATGAAAACGTTGGTCGAGTAGTGGCGCCTCGCGCCACTACTCGACCAACAGATTACTTGAAAACAAAAATTGCATGAAACCACCAAGTAACCAGCAAAAACAAGATTTCTTGTAAACGTGTGGTCTCGATATGCCCTCCAAAAGCATTCGGGCTACTCGACCAGCGGAGTATTTCTGAGAGAACCTTATGATCCGTATTTTCGACATCACGCTCAAAGATTTGATACAGCTATTACGCGACTTCAAGACCTTTATGTTCCTGCTCATCATGCCGATCCTCTTCACATTGCTGTTCGGCTATGCCTTCGGGGGGTTCAGCGGCGGGGAATCGGACTCACGCCTGCCGGTAGGATACCTGGCTCAGGATAACCATTGGGTCACCAAGTCGCTTCATGATCTCTTCGTCAAGTCAGAGGTAATACGCCTCGATGAAAATATATTCAACTCCGCCGCGGACCTCGAGAAGCTGGTCGCGGATGGGGATCTCGCGGCGGTTATCATTGTCCCGGATGGATACGGCCGGGCCCTCCTCAAAGGCAAGAGGCAACATCTCATCGTGATTACGGATACAAGCAGCACAGCCTGGACGACC